>JAFDEW010000043.1 GCA_019310125.1 Deltaproteobacteria bacterium
CCAGGAGGATGAAGAGGAAGGTTCTTGTGGTGTAACCGTTAAGGTGCTCCTTGTGGACGAAGACAATCAGCTCACACCCGCAGACCAGGCGTATTTGCGTTTTGAAATTAAGAATACATCACCCGATAAATCCATTAAAAACATTTGGGCTGAGGTGCGTCTTAAAGGTGATATTATGCAGGCGGAGGCATTGTGGATAACCGATAAAGTTAAAAAGGATTTTTTCACGGCCTTACGTAAGACTGAGCTGGCTCCCGGTGCAACCTGGGATTTCAGTTGTGAGATTCAAGTGGCAACGGAAAGAAATCAATGGATATTTAACAACATCATCAACCATACGGGTAATGATCGCAAGCCCAGCCCGGAAAAGCGGTTCAGCCTCACTTCACTGGTTGACCTTAAAATTACGATTCCTGATGAAAGCGGGAGCGGCTCCAAGGTCCTTCATGAGGGAGTTATACCGGTCATTCGGGGGTCTGAGACTGCCGGCCTGATGTATCCCGATCTGACAAAACTGGCCGGCAGACCACTGGCTTCTCCGGAGAACCTGGATTACTATACGAGGGGTGACAACTATTACAGTCATCCCGGTAATACGTATATCCGTGCCCTGGCATTTCGCGCGGCACGTTATCCTTATAACGAGATTGGAGATTCTGCAATGCCCGCTGCCGGTCAACTTGTGGCAAAGGGTAATCCAAAGAACCCCGGTCCGCTATTTCCCGAAGGCAAAGATGTGAGGGAGATAGTGAAGAGTGTGGCATATTTTGTTCATGATTCGCTTTACGAGAAGCTGGTTGATAAATCCGTTACCCCTTCGCATAAATTAGCAGAGCGGATCTGGAAGGGTGAGTTCGGGCCTTTGGGGCCGGATGGAGCTAAGCCGGGTAATTTCTTCATGTGTCAGGACCATAGTTTTATGCTGGGGTCTATGCTCAGGGCTTTGGGTATTGCCGTTCGGGAAGTGAATGTTATGGAAATGTTGCTGCCCTTACCACTTCCCTATTTGTCCAACATTCAACAGGATGCGAGCAGCGAAGTCTGGCATAATCATCGTTGGAACTTCTGGGGGCTCTTTTCCAGTAAGGCTACAAATGATGAGCCTTTTCGTGACCATTGGAAGCACTATGCCGGGTATATCTTGAAATATGATCTGTATGTCGGCAGCACCAGGAGTGATGACTCTCGGTCCAGGTTTCATATGTCCCGTGACAAAATGGACAGCTCGCGGTTATGGAAATACATTGGTGCCGGAGCCAGAAGCGGTTTCTATAATATGGATGAGCGGCCTGAGTGGATGTCTGTGGTATACTGGGCATTTTCCCCGGTGGCTGCCAAAGTTGTTTTGCCTGACGGCAGAAGTATCGGTGCATCTGTGGCGCTGGATCCGGAAGAATTCAGAAAGTATGTTTTTGAGGGAGGTAAAAAACCGGAAGGTCTGATCAATAAAATCGAGGGTGCCAGCTACTACCCGGAGGGTATGATGGTATATCCGGATGCATCGGATAAAGCATCTGCAATCAGAATGAAGCAGTCAATTGTGGTTCCGGTCAAGCATGTGAATGAGCTTAAAGACCACAAGCTTGTGTTAAAGGGAACCGGTGACGGTCCCTATGAAATAAAGGTCAGTTATGTTTCGCCTGCCGGCAAAGCTTCATCCCTCGGCTCTGTAAAGGGCATGGCTCAAAAGGGAAAAACCATTACTCATGAAGGAACAGAGTTTGAATCGGTGTCAATCACTGAGCCGCTTGCCATAGTTGCCGCCGCTGGTGTAAAGGAGACACATGCTAAAGTGGTGGGCAAAGAGACCGGCACCCTGGCGTTCATCACTGAACCGGCTGCCTCAGTTACCGCACCTGACATCAAGGCGACACCCGCTAAAGCGCCAGGCAAAGAGACGGGCAGCTTGGCGTCAATCGCTGAGCCGGTTGACATAATTAAGAAAACCGACGTCAAGGAGACGCCTGCCAAATTGATCGGCGAGGAGATTGGCAGTGAAGAATGGCAGGTATCGGTAACATTAGACACCTCCAAGAGTGCAATGACCGCTCATGTAGAATTTCAAGGCAAAACAGAAGATACCGAGGTCGCACTTGCGAAGAAAGCAAGGACGGCTGCCTTACCCGACATGATGTCCTTTGTGGAGTCTTTGCCTGCTGAAAACAAAAACACGTTCAAAGACTTGTTCAACAAAGATTCGAGTCTGAAGGCGGAAGTGGAACGCGTGCTGAAGCATGCTGTGTTCTCGGATATCGGCAGAACCAGAAAAGGCAACCCTAGTTTTACCCTGTGGGTACCCGTGTCAGAAATCCGTATGGCAGCCGGGCTTGGATCCTTTTAAGTTGTTTCGGCCCGAAAGAGGGTGTGGATCACGGCTGTTGGCAATATGAAAATTCATGTTCGTCTGCGCTACGTATTTAGCTTTGGGGAAAAGGTTTCAGGTGTCAGGGGACATGTAGGTGTCAGGTTTCAGGTCTGGCGATTCCTGACACCTGAAACCTGACACCCGATGGCGAGGTTTTCGCTCAAAAATAAATAAGTTAATGCGTGAGAACCACTTTAACAAATCGGTTCGGTAATGCTCCCCATCAGGCTCGCATCCTATTTTCGAACCATTCCCGCCGTCGGGACTGCGATCTTTCTTTTAATTCCACTCGTATTGATAAAAAGGTTGATTAATTTAAAAATAAACGATATTAAAGCATAGTTATTAAAATAATCCGGCGGATATCGCAATGTCGCTTGGAAATATCACCGGATTCAATACTGAAAACCAAACAAAGCCGTCCGGTAAACGCGCCGAGGCGGCTTTTTTTTGTTTTAAGCGACATTACCGGCCGCGGTTTCCGCCGGCCTTCATCAGGAAAGCATTTATGAATTTTTCTTCTTTTGGATTAAAACACGAAATCATCCGAGCCATTGACCAACTCGGATTTGAACATGCCACCCGGATTCAGGAAAAGGTTATCCCCCGGATGCTAACGGGCGACACCGATGTCATCGGCCTGGCCCAGACCGGCACTGGGAAAACCGCCGCCTATGGCCTGCCCCTGATCCATCTGCTTGATTTTAAATCAAAAAATTCCCAGGGGCTGATTCTCTGTCCCACGCGGGAACTCTGCCTTCAAATCACCAGCGACCTGAAACTGTTTGCCCGGCACATCCCGAATGCACGTATTGCCGCCGTTTACGGCGGGGCCGATATTCGGAAGCAGATCACCCTGATAAAAAAAGGGGCTCAGATCATCGTGGCCACGCCCGGCCGACTGTTGGACCTGATCAACCGAAAGGCCGTCAAATTGGGAACGGTGGCCTATGCGGTCCTGGATGAAGCCGATGAAATGCTCAACATGGGGTTTCAGGAAGATATCGACGACATACTGAAACGGACCCCCACCGACAAGCGAACCTGTCTTTTTTCAGCCACTATGCCCGATGCCGCGGCCAAAATCGCCGACACCTATATGATCCGTCCGAAAACCATCACCGCCGGCTCACCCAACAAAGCCGCTGAAAACATCTCTCACGCCTGTTATGTGGTCAAAGAAAAAAATCGGTACTCGGCCCTCAAGCGGATGATCGACTATATTCCCGATATCTTCGGCCTCATTTTCTGCCGCACGCGCATAGAAACCCAGACGGTGGCCGATAAGCTGATGAAAGACGGCTACAATGCCGAACCGCTGCACGGCGACCTGTCCCAGATGCAACGGAACCAGGTGATGAAAAAATTCAGGGAACGGACTCTCCAACTGCTGGTAGCCACCGACGTGGCCGCACGGGGTCTGGATGTGCATGATATCACCCACGTCATCAATTACAATCTTCCCGATGAACCGGATCGTTACACCCATCGGAGCGGTCGAACGGCCCGGGCGGGTAAATCAGGCGTATCCATCGTATTGGTAAACACCCGGGAAGTCCGACGGATCAAAGAACTGGAATCTAAAAGCGGCATTCGGTTCGAGTATAAAAAAATCCCCGGCGGCCGTGCCGTTTGCGAAAAGCAGCTTTACGCAATGGTGGATCGACTGGTTTCCACGGAGGTCAACAAAAAAGAAATCGATAATTACCTTCCCCCGGTGTTTGAAACCCTTTCCGCTCTGAGCAAGGAAGAATTGATCCGTCGATTCGTCTCCGCCGAGTTCAACCGCTTTCTCGATTACTACCGTGGAGCCGAAGACATAAACGTGAGCGTCAAAAAACGCCAAACAAAGGCAGATAAAGCCGAACACCGCCTCGCAGGCAATACCCAGCGATTTTTCATGAATGTCGGCCGCCTGGACAAACTCAAAGAAGGCGCCATTGTCCGCCTGGTCTGCGACAAATCGGGCATATCCTCCAAAAAACTCGGCCGGATCCAACTCAAAAGAGAGTTTTCATTCTTTGATGTTGAAAAAAGCGTGGCAAAAAAAGTCCTCAAATCCCTTAAAGGCGTGACATTGGACGGTAGAAAAATCCGTGCCAAATTTTCCGATTAGGTTAACATACGACGTCCGGTGTCAAAGATTGAACAGGGGCATTTTATTTGCTGTTCAAGTCACGACATCCATCATACCATTGAGGTTGCAAAAAACAATTCCATGCTTATTTTGATATTTGACTTTTAATTGGTTTCCATCCGGAAATGGCCCTTTTCAGCAATCTTTGCGCTTGCTCCGTGAAATGCTTGCCCAATGAAATGCAGAGCCTATTTCATCGGGGCGGAGCCTATTTCTCCGGGGTCACTCCGCGGTATTTTTTGACCTTGCGAAAAATTGCTGCTTTCTGCATCGGAAATATAAGTTGTGCCTGATATAGAGTTATGGATGGGCACGAATTAATACGGAAGTGTATTCAGTGAAAAAAATTACCAGAAATGAAAAAATAAGAAACATTGCCATCATCGCGCATGTTGACCACGGTAAGACAACCCTTGTTGATGCCATGTTCAGACAGAGCGGCCTCTTCAGACCGGGCCTTGAAGTTGATGAGAGAATCATGGACAGCATGGACCTCGAAAGGGAAAGAGGAATAACCATCGCTGCAAAAAACTGTTCCGTGAAATGGAACGGGGTAAAGATAAACATCATCGACACGCCCGGACATGCCGATTTCGGCGGAGAGGTCGAGCGTGCACTGTCCATGGCGGACGGTGCGATTTTGCTCGTGGATGCGTCTGAAGGGCCGCTGCCCCAAACCCGTTTCGTGTTGAAAAAAACCTTTGAGCAAGGCCTCAAGGTTGTTGTGGTGATCAACAAGATCGACAGAAAGGATGCACGTTCTGAACAGATTCTCGATGAGATATATGACCTTTTCATCGATCTCGATGCAGACGGCGAACAGCTTGATTTTCCATATCTGTATGCCATCGGACGCCAAGGCATTGCAAAAAAGACCCTGGACGAAAAAAGGGATGACCTTGATCTTCTTTTTGAAACCATCATCAATGAAATACCGGCCCCTGAATACGATCCCGAAGAACCCTTTCAGATGCTGGTGTCTGATCTCGGATATTCAGATTATCTGGGACGGCTTGCCATCGGAAGAATTTTTAACCAAAATGCCAGGTTCCATGACGACATGGTCTGTATCAACGACAAAGAAGAACATCTCCCGCTCAAGATATCCAAGCTTCAAGTGTATGACGGGATAATTTTGAAAGAGGTTGAAACGGCGGAACCCGGCGATATTGTCATTCTATCCGGAATCGAGAATGTCAAAATCGGTGACACGATATGCACAAAAGAATTTCCAAAACCCTTAAAAAGAATCACCGTAGACGAGCCGACCATCTCCATGGAGTTTACCATCAACACCTCTCCTTTGAGCGGCAAGGAAGGCAAAATCGTACAGTCCGGCAAAATACGCGAACGGCTGATCAAGGAGACCCTTAAAAACGTTGCCGTCAGGTTTGAACAGACCGAGGACAGGGAAAGATTTATCGTAAAAGGCAGAGGTGAGTTTCAGATGGCCATCCTCATCGAAACCATGCGGCGGGAAGGGTTTGAAGTTTCTGTGGGCCGTCCAAAGGTGATTTACCAACATTCAAACGGAACCATGCTTGAGCCCATAGAGACACTGTTTGTGGATTGTGATGAACATTTTTTGGGAGTTGTCACCGAAAAGCTTTCCATAAGAAAGGGACGGCTGACAAACCTTGTCAATAATCAAAGCGGAAGAATAAGGGCGGAATTTTCGATTCCATCACGCTCTTTAATCGGTTACCGGGATGAATTTTTGACGGACACAAAGGGGACCGGAATCATGAACACCCTTTTTGCAGGATATGAGCCGTTTCGCGGTGATTTTCCCACCCGGTTTACCGGCTCTATTGTTTCAGACCGGCAGGGGAACTCTGTTGCATACGCACTCTACCACCTCGAGCCCAGGGGCCGCCTTTTCATTGTCCCCGGAGAATCTGTTTATGAGGGAATGATCATCGGCGAACACAACAAGGGCGTTGATATCAATGCAAATCCAAGCAAGGAAAAGAAGCTCTCAAACATGCGTGCTTCCGGAAAAGATGAAAGCACGGTATGTTCGCCGGTGCAACCCATGACACTCGAAAGGGCCATAAATTTTATAAAAGATGACGAGATGGTGGAGGTTACTCCACGATCCATAAGGCTGCACAAAAGAGTGCTTTCTATTAAGAAGCGGAAAAATAAAAACGGTGTGAACTAACGGTTTGAATTCTATCAAGCGGGGCTGCGGCCTTGAGTGCGCCGACCACGGGATTTGGCGTCACTCAACTTGCAAATAAACGCCTCAATCTCGTGCAATATCCGGACTATACGCTGAAGAGGATATTTAAAATATCCCCGTCCTTTACCTTGTAGTTTTTGCCCTCCAGGTGGAAGTGACCGTTGTCGCGGATGCTTTTTTCCGAACCGCAGGCCATCAGGTCGTCGTAAGAGAAGCACTCGGCACGGATAAACCCCCGGCAAAGGTCGGAATGGATGGTTGCGGCGGCTTCTAGGGCCGTGTCGCCGTTGCGCAGCGTCCAGGCCCGGACCTCATCGGGTCCCACGGTAATAAAACTGATGTGGTCCATAACTTCATAGGCAAAGCGAGTCATGCGGTCGTGGGCGGATTCGGCGATTCCCATTTCCTCCATGAACACCCCTGCTTCTTGGGTGTCGCTGAACGCGGCCAGCTCCATTTCGAAGTTCCCGGCAAATTCGATTACCTTGTATTTTTCTTCTATTTCGACCAGCAGTTCCGGGGTGCGACCGAAGTTGTTTTCTCCGGAGTTAAGAATGACAAAAAACGGCTTGAGGGTTAAAAACTGAAAGCCGCTGATCAGCTTTTGTTCGTTGGGGTTCAACGTCAACTCCCGGACGGGCTGTCCCCGGTATAATTCTTCGAGTATCTTGTGGAGAACTTTCTCTTCCAGTTGCATGGTGTTGGTCTTTTTAC
The DNA here is from genome assembly GCA_019310125.1 of Deltaproteobacteria bacterium. GTDB lineage: Bacteria > Desulfobacterota > Desulfobacteria > Desulfobacterales > UBA11574 > S5133MH16. The sequence goes on from JAFDEW010000043.1 coordinate 7,402, forward strand.
CGCGCTTGGCGCTCCAGGCGATGCGTTCGAGCCTTTTCTCGGTGACCATCATATCCGCCAGGATAAACTCCGTGACCATGGTATTGATATCGGCAAGCGGCATGGGACTGCCGGTCACGTCATCACCAAAATTACGGATAACCAGTGCAATGGCATCCAGGTTGCGGACAAGATTCATCTGCGCGCTGAAAGAATCGTTTTTGCGGGCCGAGCCTTCTGCAAATCCGGCAAAATCGACGATTTCGATGGTGGCATAGGTGGTTTTTTTCGGGTGGTAAAGCTGCGTGAGGCGGGATATGCGTTCGTCGCCCACCTCAACAACGGCAACGTTGGGTTTGGCCTTGTTGTTTACATAAGTCCCGACCTCGGCTTGCAAGCGTGTCAGGGCGTTAAAAATGGTTGTCTTGCCGGAGTTGGGCAGACCTAACAATCCGATTTGCATGGAATTTCCTTTCCTCGATTTATCACGAATCCTATCTGCGTCAGTTGCGCGCAGAATACAATTTATCAAAACCAAATAAAATAAGACACGTTTGATGGTTTGTCCAGCAGGAAAATGAAATCAAGAGGATCATAAGGGATTGAGCTCAAACCGTTATGCCTCAAATCTACCTTGTGAAATCGAAGCCTATTTCACCGGGGGGCATCCTCGACTTTCGCTCATTTAGAGATCATGTGGGGAGTTTCGGGGACATAGTCGACCATTTTGAATTAGCTATAATTCAGCAGGATCAGGAAAATCCGAAGCCTTTCGATGGCGAACAAATCCTCGGGCAGCTCGGCAGCATATTTTAGCGCCTCTTTCGAATACTCAGAAAAGTCACAACCCCCTATGATTTTAATGATTTTTTTCATATTATATTCGCACACACAAATCCGGCGTTTCAGAAATCTTTATTAGGCAGGATTTTTTTTACCACGTTACCCGGTTTCTCATATTCGTAAACATACCAATAAATTGTACCTACAAAAAAACTGCCGCCCACAATGTTTCCCAAAGTCACCGGAATGAGATTTACAATGAAAAATTGGGTCCAGGTCACGTCGGCCCCATAAAAAATTCCCAATGGGATAAAGAACATGTTGGCAACAGAGTGCTCAAATCCCAGTGTGACAAAGGCCATGATGGGAAACCAGATGCCTAAAATTTTTCCCGAAACATCTTCTGACGCTACGGCCAACCAGATCGCCAGGCACACCAGCCAGTTGCACCCGATACCTTTTAGGAATAACACCCAAAAGCTTTGGCTTACCTTAAGCTTGGAGATCCCTATCGTAAAACTCAGCCACGGTTCACTGACCAGCAAGTCTGTCTGGTACGCCAAAAAAAAGGCCACGAAAAGAGAGCCGATGAGATTGCCGGTATAAGAAAGGAACATGTTTCTCATCCATGCGAGCCATTTGATTCTGCCGGTAAGCACCCCCGGTACGCTAATGGCCGTGTTGCCGGTAAACAGTTCTGATCCGGCGATGACAACCAGCATCAGGCCTACCGGAAAAGTTCCGCCGAACACAAACTTCTGGAGACCGGGATTGGTCATTTTGATACCCGGTATGCCACCCCCCACCATAATGGCCAAAAATCCGCCAAAGGCAATAAAGGCTCCTGCCAGAAAGCCCATAAGCAATGTTTTTTCTAAACTCATTTTAGCTTTATTCATTCCTGCTGTGTTCACGGCCGTAATGATGTCTTTCGGTGCTTTTGTAACCATTTGCTTGATCCTTCCTAATTACAGTCTGGGGTAATATCCATGAAAATTTATAAAATAGCTGACCGTTCTTAATAAAAGCGACAAAATAAATCCGGTTTTTGCAGACGATCTACTAAAGCTACGTATTGGAGTTACTGCCAAAAGAACCCATTGCACTTCACAGGGGTTATTTCTTCATACGCCGCTTTAATCAATTCATCCCATGTGGTTTTTATACAGACGGATTCCGAACCTACCGGTTCTTATACGAAAAAGCGCTGTGCCATCATAAGTATTAACGCAAAAGACATGCCAAGAATTGGTTTTGGGGTGATAATAGATAAGGCTTTGATAAGTCATAATATTTTCTTTGGATAGATGGGATATTTCCTTCGGATGGAAAGTTGGTGGATGTCGGAATTTTTTACAAAATGTAAAACGGTTGAAATTTATCCGAAAGTACGATTTTATGTATTGTACACCAGATGGAACGAAAATGCCGTGACATAACACCTGAAAACAAGTAATTTAAGTAATAGGATCAAATGCAACAACCATACGGGAGGATGGCATGACGGTTCTGTTGAGAAAATCGGTTCCATTGTTTTTCCTGGTCATGTTGACATTGGGTTCGATCTATGTGGAAATTTTTCAGACTTATAATCTTATGTGCGTCCACTATCCGCAGAAAGAATTATTTGAAAGGGATATTCTTCATTGAACAAAATATACGTTCCATCCACTAAACCGAAGGACTGACAATCGCTACCTGCCGATCCTTCAAGGGATAAGTCGTAAGCTGTTTGGATAGCAACCATTAAAAGGGCATCATTTTTGAGATGCCTCTATACCGTATATTGGTTTTAGTAAAATAAATACCTGCAAGATATCTTTACATGGCCGTTTGAGTGGGTCAGGTTTCGTGGGGAGGAAATTTTCATGTGCGAACTACTGGGTCTTTGTTTCAACACAGAAGTTTCCGTTCATTTGGCATTTTCTGGTCTGAAGGCCGGGGCAATGAAAAATCCTGATGGGTGGGGAGTGGGTTGGTATGATGAATATGGTACCCAAATCGTAAAAGAATCAAGACCTGCGGACCGGAGTCGTCTTTCCACAAGCTTTCTGGAACATTCAGGCGCTCGGTCGCGGATTTTTGTCTCGCACCTCCGCCGTGCCACAACAGGTAGGGTGGGTTACATCAACACGCATCCCTTTTATCGGAGATTTGAGCAGAAAACTTGGGTTTTTGCCCACAATGGCACCATAGATTCCCGTCAACTGAGTTTTCCCTCCAGAGAATACAGTCCAATTGGGGAAACCGATTCCGAGCGTGTCTTTTGTAGTTTATTATCATGGCTCAGCCATCGTGGGATTCAATTGAGCAGTGGGAATGGTTTTATTCTTTTGCACGAGAAATTACGAGAAATAAACCGATTGGGAGAGCTGAACTTGATCTTTAGTGATGGCAGGCACCTATTCGCATACCACGACAGATCAGGGCACGTTGGACTGCATTTCTTACTGCGTCAGGCGCCATACCAAGTGGTCAGACTTCGCGGTCAATACCTGACGATCAATTTGGCAGACGTCATAGATCCGGAGGAACGGGGATACATCGTAGCCAGCCAGCCGTTGAGCAATGAGAATTGGCATAGGGTTACGCCAGGCCAGTTGTTGGTTTTTTCCCAAGGCAATTCCATTTTCACGAGCGTAAGTGAATGAATAAGGTCTTTAATGCATTTTAATAAGCGCGGAATCGTAATTGAAAATACCATTTTGGGTGATTCGTTTATAGGAAGAGGTGTGTCACCAACTTTCCGCAAAAACACACAAGCGCTTAATCGCTATAAGAGAGGGCCGCTATGAAGATTTTGGGAATTGATGGGAGTCCGAGGAAAAACGGAAACACTGAAAAGCTGGTAAAAACCATTCTGCAAGGCGCCGAGGCAAATGGGGCCGAAACACGGCATTACAAAGTTGCCGGGATGAACATTTCCCCCTGTCTCGGATGCATGGACTGCAGAGAGAGCGGCAGTTGCATTCATGAAGACGACATGACGCCTCTTTATGATGAGATACAGTCTTCTGATGCCATGGTCATCGGGTCCCCTGTGTATATGTGGCAGGTAACTGCTCAAACCAAAACTTTTCTGGATCGTCTGGTTTTGTTTCTCAAACCGGATTTTTCCAGCCGTCTCAACGGTCCTAAGGGTTTGGTGTTAGCCTTTACCCAAGGAAATCCGGACGTAAACGCCTTTAAAATTTACTTTGACTACCTTGAAAACCTGTTTTCTTTTCTGCACTACGATGTCAGGGGAACCATCGTAGCTGCTGGAACCAGACAAGAAAACGACATCCTGCAGCAGGCGGACGTGCTGGAAAAGGCGAGGGACATGGGAATGCGTCTGACGGCTTGATTTAATCGTTGCATTTTTATGCTATATGCAGGGAGTGTCGAAAAACCTCAAAAACATGATCTTGAAACTCATATCCATGATGAAATTTGGCAACAGGAGTTGTCGGAATGATTGAGCATGCCGTTGGAATATATATCGGATTATTGTTGCTGTCGTGCGTGATAGCGATTGCCACTAAAATGGTGACGCATTTACCGTATACCATCTTTTTGACTCTGGTGGGACTGGGGATCGGTGTGCTGGGAATCGGACCGGAGATCGAGGAGACCGGGTTTAGCCATGATTTAATATTTTTCGTGTTTTTGCCACCGTTGCTTTTTCAAGGAGCGTTTCACATGAATCTAAACTCCCTGTTGAAGCAGTTCTGGCCGATCGTTTGTTTTGCCGTGCCGGGTGTGATCGTATCGACCCTTCTGGTGGGAGGAGTTGTCGGATGGTTGGGGGGGATCAGCTCGATGATGGTGGCAATACTTTTTGGCGCCTTGATCTCACCAACAGACCCTGTGAGCGTACTGGCGTTGTTCAAGGAGGTGGGGGCACCCGAAGATCTAAAGACAATAGTGGAAGGAGAGTCGCTCTTTAATGATGCCACCGGGGTGGTATTGTTCACGATCCTGCTCAAGGCCTTGCTGGAGGGGCAAGGATTTGGATTTGGCCAAGCCGCGTATGAATTTGTAAAAGTCTCCGTGGGGGGACTGCTGCTGGGAGCACTCCTGGGCTGGATCGTTTTTAAGGTCATGCGTCATATAGAGGATCATCTTCTGGAAAATGCTCTTTGTCTGGTTTTGGCTTACGGATCCTTCTGGTTGGCGGAAGTCATGCACCTTTCCGGCGTAATTGGAACCGTAATGGCCGGATTGATGATCGGTAACTATGGCCGGCGACTCTCAATGGGCGAAAAGACGACTCAGACGGTTGAAATATTTTTTGAATCCATAGGGTTTTTGATCAATTCGCTGTTGTTTATCTTGATCGGACTGGAGTTGCGTGAAGTACCGGGAAATATTATGTGGATGACGGTGTTTGTTGCCATTGCGGCGATGCTGATCGGGCGTGCAGCGGTTTCTTACAGTTTCTACTGGTTGCTGAATCAGGTAGGGACCCGGCGACCGAAGAAATGGAAGCACATCCTATTCTGGGGCGGTTTAAGGGGGTCGATACCCATTGCTTTGCTGCTTCAACTGCCGAATGAAGGTGTGCTGGTAACCTGGCGCCCGGTGTTGTTGGTGGCAGGGTTTGGGTGTGTATTCTTCTCTTTGGTT
>JAFDEW010000001.1 GCA_019310125.1 Deltaproteobacteria bacterium
CGTATTATCCAATCCTTTGGAGACAAGAATCTGAAACAGGCGAGAATCGCCGTACTTAAATCCTGCTGCCGTACTGTTTAAAAAAAGACGCCATTGCCTCACAAACGTTTCATCAAACAATTTCCTAATTTTCTCTATATTTTCTTCAAAATTTTCCGCCCACTTTTCAAGAGTTTTGGCATAGTGCAGCCGCAAATTTTCTACATCCAGGATGGAAAAACCGGTTTTTCCCATTTCTTTCACAATTTCTTGAAGCGTCGGAATATAGGCTCCGGGAAAGATATAATTAAACGTCCAGAGATCTACGGCAGACGGGGTATCTTTTCCAATGGTATGCAGCAGAGCCAGCCCCCCGCTTTTTAACAAATCCGAAACTTTTTGAATAAAATTCGGAATAAATTTTTTCCCTACGTGTTCCATCATGCCTATGGAAACTATTTTGTCAAATTTATCATCTAACTCTCTGTAATCTTTGTATAATATCTTAATTTGATTTTGAAGCCCCAATTCTTCGATTTTACGATTGGCGTATTCGAACTGATTTTTCGATAGCGTAATTCCAACTCCGGTTATGCCATATTTTTGGGCTGCATAGATAAGCATTCCGCCCCAGCCGCACCCAATGTCGAGAAGCAATTCATTGGGCTTAAGCAAAAGCTTGCGGGAAATATGTTCGTATTTGTTCAATTGTGCCTGTTCCAGAGAATCGCCCGGCTTTGAAAAATACGCACAGGAGTAAGTCATGGTCTTATCAAGGTAGAGTTTATAAAATTCATCGCCCCTGTCGTAATGAAAGGAAATGTTTTTTGGGGCTCGTCGCAGGGTAGAACTGTTTAGCAGCGAAAAGATAAGCGTTCGAAATTTTTGCCAGAAAGATAAGCAATACTCGTCAAAATTAATGGCGAATCCCAGACGGAAAAGTTTTAGAAGATCCTTCTCTATTTCCAGATCTCCCTCCATATAGGCTTCTCCAAACCCTAAAAATCCTTTTCTGATGATTTTTTTGGTGCAACTTTCAGTTTTCAGACGTAATATTACCTCTGGAAAGCTTCCAAAACCTATGGTATCACCATCCCAGAATTCTATGGCAAAACATGCTGCTGGGTCGGCTTGATGCATCATTTGGGCGATATTTTTGATAACCTTTTTCACAGCAACCTCCCTTATATTCTCTATGGCAGTTTAATATCCCTGCGTCCGCCAACTTCCTATATAATAGAACTTAGGCGCGTTGTCCCAATTGGCCTTGGGCACTTAAAAGGCTTAGACCCCGGAAGGAATAAGAGAATAATGAAGTAATGGTGCCGGTGAAATAGAAAAAGATCACTGGGTAAAATGATGGCTTTTAAGGAGGTTCTGACAATCTAAACACGTTATTTCCGCTTTTACCCCCAATAGTCCAGTATTCTTTTCTTCCACACCGAAGGCATAAACAGGTTGTCATTAAAAAACTTGTGATTGGGTCAGGTTGTAGAATTCCCCACATATTCTATAAACATAATAAACTATAGTTCATTTTGTCCATAGAGGTAAGTCTTTATTTTGATGGTGGAAATCCCTATGAGGCGGGAATTTATCCCACGCAATCGGGTGAAAAACGAATAAAATAAGTTTTTATAGACAGGCTTATTCTTTCCACAGGTCCACGTCGATAATTCCTAACCTTGCGGCATATCGAACCAGCTCTATGGTGCTGTGGAGATTAAGCTTGCGTAAAACATTTGATCTGTGGTTCTCAACTGTTTTGGGGCTGATGAAAAGTTTTTCTGCAATCTGTTTGGTTGAAAGGCCTTGTGCGAGCAATGCCATGATTTCTTGCTCTCGGGAGGTCAGAGTTTCATAGGTGGCATCGGTAATTTTCGCCTCTTTCTCTGGGAATTGCATTAGCTTTTTTACCACCCTTTGGGAGACGGAACTGTCCATGAAATACTCGCCCTTCAAGACAGTATCTATCCCCTGTAAAAGCCTTTCAGAGGCTGATTCCTTGACCACATATCCTGTGGCTCCGGCCTGAAATGCCTTGACAATATAATCTACTTTGGAGTGCATGGTAATAATCATGATACGTGTTTTCGGCGATACATTCTTAAGTTCGTGAGTCAGTTGGATGCCGCTTTGATCCGGCAAAGACATATCCACCAGCGCCATATCAGGCTTGAGCTTTCGCGCCATTTGGAGTCCATCACGTCCGTTTCCAGCCTCCCCAACCACCTCAAACCTATCATCACGCCCAATGATCGCTTTGAGGCCTTCTCTGAAAAGGGGATGGTCATCTATTATTAGTATGGTTTTCTTATGAATCACCCTTATTATCCTTATAAGGAAGCATAATAGAAATCTTTGTGCCCTGCATGGGTTTTGACTGAATTTCCATTTCACCTTGAAGCAATTTAGCCCTTTGCTCCATGCTCCGAATTCCCATTCGTTTCTCTTCTGATAGGGTTGCCAATCGTTTCTGAACATCAAACCCCTTACCATTATCTTCTATACGAAGAATAATATTAGGGAAAGCTGCAACCAGTCTGATGGTCACATGTTCAGCGTCAGCGTGCTTTTTGATGTTGGCGAGACCTTCCTGAATCAGGCGATACAGATTGATTTCGGTGTCAAAATCCAGCGTTAAATCTTTCATGCCCGCAGAATGGAAATCAACATTTATTCCATTATCTTCAGAAAAATCATGGCAATACTGAAAAATAGTCTGTATAAGTCCCATTTCATCGAGTCCTGAAGGTCGTAAATAATATGAGAGATCACGGATTGCTTTGATGATCTCCTGAAGCATTATTGACATTTGAGACATTCTTTTCCTGATCTCGGGGGTTATATTTGTTTGATTATCAAAAAGCGTTTCACAGCCAATTTTTACCGCAGAAAGCTCTTGCGCCACGTTATCATGCAGGTCACGGGAAATCCTCTGACGCTCACTTTCCTGAGTTCTCATTAGCTCCTGGGTGAGGATATTAATATGTTCTTCGGCCCTCTTTTGGTCGGTGATATTTCTGGCAATCTGGATAAAGCTTTCAATTTCACCCGCATCATTTTTCAGAGGCACGCAGTAAGTGTCCCAGTAACTTTCCCCTTCTATCCCCTTTACCTTGGGTTGATACATGACCGCTCGTTCGATTTTACCCGTCTCCCGAGCTATTACAGTTGGGCATACTTTACAGGGTGTATCTCGACCAACGAAAAGTTTATAACAGGTATGGCCTACTAAATCTTCGGTAGACATATTAAGCGCCATGGCTGTTGTTTTATTTGCCCAAATGATTTTCATGTCCTTATCAATATAACGAATCCTGTCAATAGAGGCGTCAAGAATTGCCCGTTTCTGAGATTCGCTCTGACGGAGCGATACTTCCATCCGTTTTTTTTCGGTAATATCAGTAATAAATGCAAAGGAACCCTGTACCTCTCCAGATTCATTCCTGATTGTTGTGGCATTAAAATATGTTGGCAGGTCTTGACCCTTCTTTTTTTTCAGGGTAATTTCATAACTGCGATGGAGTGTGGTCGATATCTTTGAGGTCTGTTCAATAAAAACTTTTCGGTTCTCATCATCAACAAAGTCAAAAGGTGTTTTGCCAAGCATCTCATCTTGACTGTATCCAAGCATTTTGCAAAGAGCCGCGTTGACTTCGATAGTTTCGAGTTCAGAACTCTCAGTGACTCCTCAGCTTGCTTCCGTTCGACAATTCTTCCGGTTAGCCCGGCAATAGCATTGATCAAATTTCTTTCTTCTTTAAGGAATGGACCTTCATCAATTTCCGGATTTTCTTTCAGGTAATAAACTTCCAAAACACCACTCTGTTCACCACGCACTTTAATGTCGGAGCTCTGTTTCCAAATTGTCTCCCGAAATTTTTTTGTTCTCAATTCTGTGCCATGTATTATGACTCGTGCACAAGTGATCTCCGGATATTGCCACGAGGGGGGAATAAGATCCATTATCCCCTGAAGAATCTCCTCCAACGAAATATCCTGCTGCTCAACAAGATTGGCAATACCATAAAGGCAGTTGAGTTCCTTAACCCGTTCTCCACTATCATGGGTTTTCTGCCTCAGGGCTTCCTGTTCAAGTTTTCGTTCAGTGATGTCTTGCCAGATGCGTTTGCTCATAGTAATTCCAATTTGCTTCTCTCTTAGGAATTAATAAGTTCCCAACAGAAAAAAACGAAAAGGCCCATATTTTGTTACAGTTTTTAAACTGTATATGAGCCTTTATCTATCACATAGGGCTACCCCCTGAAATTGGCTGTTATTATCTTATATTTATGTTATTTTAATAGGTTATATGTCATTTTGAATTGGGCTTTTAATTTTCATTTAATAATAAATATTATAGATAACCATATAATTTTATAAAAAATAATTTATTACAGATTTAAAAAAATAAGTCTATAGGATAAAGTTCTTATTTTTATAGGAAAAAATCCTAAAGATATAGGGGGTTATCCCGCAGTATCTGAAATAAACCAGGCAATATTATGTTTTTTTAGAGAAAATAGCGCCTTTTCTTCCAACCAACTCGGGTGTTTTGCGTAGAATTTCAACAAATCCGACTTGGGGCAACGCTTCTCATAGAATACTTCTTTCCAGTGATCATAGCTCCATCCGGAGGTTCCGATATGTATTTTGGTCTGCATTCGAGGTAAAACTACTTCTTCTTTAAGGATGTCCCAATTCATTACAGCCGAAGGAAACAGGTTCAAGGACCAGTGCCGTGCGGGTGGGAATATATAGGCTAAGCAGATTCCGTTGCCGTTCCATTGATGTGTCGAACAGGGTCAGATGATATTGATCCGGGTGTAAACGGTTGTGGCCCCCATATTCCGACGCATCACTGTTGAAAATCATACGGTATTTTCCAGGCGGCGCTTCGAATCGATAATCCGAATATGAGCGTTCGGGATGAAAGTTGAAAATGAATAGAAGCTCTGCTCTTTCAAATATAATAATTTTATTGTCCGAGTGTTCATAAATAAGATGTACTTCTTGTGATTTCAGTAGGCTGTGATCCACAGACAGGGATATCATGTCTCGATCAAAACGGGCGAGGAATTGATACTTCAAGTTTTCGTCATCCACCAGATGCCATTGGCGCCGGGCATATCTGTAAGACCAGTTGTTTCCTTCCCTCGGAAAGTCGATCCATTCGGGATGTCCGAATTCATTACCCATGAAATTGAGATAGCCATTACCCGCCGTGGCCAGAGTGATGAGCCGGATCATTTTATGCAGAGCCATTCCGCGGGCCACGGTATGGGTATCCTCACCCACTTGCATGTAATCATATATATCCGCGTCGATTAAACGGAAGATAATCGTCTTATCTCCCACCAGTGCCTGGTCGTGGGACTCGGTGTAGCTGATTGTTTTTTCATCCCTTCTCCGGTTGGTCAATTCATACCAAAGGTTTCCCATGTGCCATTGTTCATCCGGCGTATCTTTGACAAGTCGTATCCAGTTGTCGGGAACTCCCATGGCAAAACGATAATCAAATCCAACGCCGCCGGATGAAATCGGAACAGCCAGCCCGGGCATTCCGCTGATATCTTCAGCTATGGTAACCGCATCAGGCCGCACATCATGGATCAGTTTGTTGGCCAAAGCCAGATAGGTAAGAGCATCTTCGTCCACGTTGTCGTCAAAGTAGTCGTCGTAGGAAGTAAATGCTTTTTCCAAGCCGTGATCCATGTAAAGCATACTGGTCACTCCGTCAAAACGGAAGCCGTCCAAATTATATTCATCCAGCCAGAAACGGCAGTTGGAAAGAAGGAAATGAAGAACCGGGTGCTTTCCATAGTCAAAACACCTGGAATCCCAGGCTTCGTGAATACCTCGTGGTCCTTCATGAAAGTATTGATGTAGTGTGCCGTCAAATCTGCTCAACCCCTCCACCTCGTTGGAAACCCCGTGTGAATGGACCATATCCATGATCACCCTCAGACCCGCGGCGTGAGCCGTATCGATAAGATCTTTGAGCTCTTCCGGTGTTCCGAACCGGGACGAAGCCGCAAAAAAGTTCGAAACCTGGTAGCCAAAAGAACCGTAGTAAGGATGCTCCTGGATCGCCATTAATTGCAGTGTATTGTAGCCGGTCGCAGCAATACGCGGAAGGATCTGTGTGGTAAATTCTCTATAAGAGCCGATTTTCAGAGCCGATTTTCTCCTCTTCCTGGGCCATGCCCACATGGACTTCGTAAACAAATATCGGGTCCGACGGAGACTGAAAATCCATACACTTCCAGCGATACGGATCCGACGGGGACCAGACCTGGGCATTAAAAATTAGCGTATCAGGGTCCTGAACAACGCGACGGGAATAGGCAGGAATACGATCGCCTTCACCACCGTGCCAGTGGATACGGAGTCGATAATGATCGCCGTGTTTCAATTTGTCTTGAGACAAGCGAATTTCCCAATGACCATCTTGACTAATCCGGTGCAAAGCAAAGTCTTTTTTTTCTTGCCAGTTCGTCATATCGCCAATCAAGTAAATCCGGTTGGCATTGGGCGCCCATTCGCGAAAGATCCATTCATTGTTTCGCAAGTGCAATCCAAAATATTCGTGGCCGGCGGCGAAGTCCGCCAGGCTTCCTTGGCCCTGGGTCAGGCGCGATTCTATCTCGATTCTTTTTAGCAATCGCCGGTGAATGGTTTTCTTATACGGGGCCAAGTAGGGATCTCGGAATAAAAGACCCTTGAGTATGGTATTGATATGATTTTCTTGACCCGGACTTTTTGGATCACCTGAGGTTTCGAGCATCATGAATCTTTTTTTGGGTTGTTTGGGTTATGCTTGGTTTTAGCTATCCGACGGTTTGTTCACAATCAGGGGCCGCCGAAGCATCTTCTCATAAAGATCGATATACTGTCGAGCAGTTGCGGCATGGGTAAATTTGGCGGCACTTTCGGTCATGACCCGTTTGATTTGCTTTGCCTTTATCCTGTCGGTCAGATTATAAAAGTTCATGGCCTGGTTGACGGCCCAGAGCAGCCCATTGGCATCAAAAGCCTTAAACAGGAAGCCATTGCCGGAATTGTTTTCAACATCCAGATCACTGATGGTATCATGGATCCCGCCGGTATCATGGGCCACTGGAAGACTTCCGTAAAGCGGAGCTATCATTTGCGGAAGACCGCACGGTTCAAAACTAGACGGCATGAGGATAAAATCCGAAGCGCCGTAAGCCTGATGTTCCAGCTCGTTATCAAAATCGCAGATTGCCACGCGTTTCTGAAATCCGTGATAATTCACAATGTCTCTGAATACCATTTGATAATCGCCATTGGCCACAAAGACGACCTGAAGATTCTGGTTCCAGTATTTCGAAATTACCGTGTAAAATATTTTGTCCAACAACTGGCATCCTTTTTGAACCGGATCCAGCCGGGATGGCCAGAAGAAGACCGGTGCTTTTTCGTCTTTAATCAGTCCCAACTTTTCCTGCAAAAACAGCTTGTTTACTCGTTTGCCCAATAAAAAATCCTCATGACCGTAGGTTTGCTTGAGATGTTCATCAGCAGAAGGATCAAAAGAAGGATCCGGCGCATTCAATATTCCAACGGCACAGCCGGCACGATACTTATTGGTCAATTCCCGTTGTATGGGAGGTTCGACAAAACCATGCCTCCCATTGACGACTTCCAGCAGGAATGTCGGGCTGACAATATTCACAAAATGAGCGGCAAAAATTCCACTGGTGAGAAAGTCTACGGGGTTGGTATCTCGTATGTCCTCATAATTTATGGCCATTTTTTCGTAATACAATTTTCGCCAAAAATAGGCGGCATCGATTCCCCTGTCCTCCATGTAGGCCAGTGTTGTCTTTACCGTGTGTACATTATGAATGGTAAAAAGGCATGGGATTTCCATTTGTCTGGCCATGGCCGGAATGATACCGGTCATCCAATCATTGCAGTGAATCAGATCCGGTTGCACCTGGGGGACGATGTGATTGATCACCTCACGTTGAAACGCCAGGGCGAGTTTAATGTTTTCCTCTCCATACGAAGAATAGACACGGTTGATGTAATAAAAGGCCCTGTCTTCCGCCAGATGGATACGATCATCGGGCATCTTGCGCTGAATTTTATTGAGCTCTTTTTTTAGAACAGGTGCCAATCCGTTGCTGAAGATGGAACGGTAGTCGGGAATGGCCACGTGCACATCCGCTCCCTGTTCAAACAGGGCAGTAATCAGAGATGCCGAAACGTCGGCAAGCCCCCCTGCTTTTGCGGTAAAAAAAGAGGCCATCCCTCCCATACGGTCCGGCAGATACGTTACCTCCGGAGTAACAATGAGAATGCGGGGATTGCTCTGTGGATGTGTCATGGTAAGTCCTAACCCGGACAAGCCGGAACCCAAGAGAATTTAAAATTAAATATCGACAATTTAAGGAAGTCGCTCCCGCCCGTCATTGTAAATCACAAGCGGGCAGGTCGCTCGATCATTTTGGTGTTGATAATAATTAAAATCCGGAAAAATTCCTTAGCCATTTAACATTCAACTCAAATTCGTCACTCGACGACTCAACCAGTTTAAAATTTTCAATCATCAATCGTCAATCTTAAATTTTCAATCCATAGCCCGGATATTTCACGAGTGCGAGGCGTTCATTTGCAAGGCATTCAAGGGCGCAGCCGTAGTGAACTACTGCAAGCCCTTGATAACGAAGCAAATGGGCGCCTCGCACTCGACCGAAGGGTGAAAAATTTTGAGAAATTGAACAAGAAAATCTTCGGTACAAACTGTCACCTCACAACTAGAGGCAAAATTGTAAATAACAAACTGTTCTTATTAATAATACAAAAACTTCTCGAAAATTTTCATGAGATGTTCGGGCTAGGCCCATGTGATAAGCCCGGGGGCAAATCTGATTCGGTCATCTCCATTGGGTATAGCTCTGACAGTAAAACCATACCGCCCTGAATTGCTGCAAGCTATGGTGCAAGAGTAAAGATATTCACTATCTCCATGGATCTCCTTTACGGTCATTTCTTGAGAATGACTGTTTGCGATGCTGTCCACAGTTTTTAATGGCCCGTAATAGAGTTCCATTTTTACTTCATCAGGATTCAGCTCTCCCAAATTCACCATGGCTGTTACTTCAAACCCTTCTCCCACCCAAAACGGGCCTTCGGCTTTTCGTACAGGAGGTTCAATCCTTATTTTTCCCCACAGGGAGCTGAGTCGGTTATACTGAGCGGAAAGAATTACAGCTTCCTTGGCATTATCTGCAGTCAAACGCGCAAAGCGCTCTGTGGCGGGAAGATAAAATCTGGTTTCATATTTTTTAACCATTATACGGGCGCAAAATTGCAACATCGCCATCTTCATTGATTCTTTCATCATTTTGAGCCATCGGTCCGGCACGTCCCCATTCCTCCTTTCATAAAAGCAAGGAATCACATCGTTTTCCAGCACATTATAAAGGGCCAGGCTCTCCACCGTATCCTGGTAGGCGGAATCAGTATATTCCTCTTCGTCTCCGATACTCCACCCTCTTTCTTCAGCATATCCTTCACACCACCAGCCGTCGAGGATGCTCACATTAAGGACTCCGTTTGTGGCAGCTTTTATACCGGATGTGCCGCATGCTTCAAAGGGCCGTCTGGGAGTATTAAGCCACACATCCGCACCCTGAACCAGGTTCCGTGCGATACTGATATCGTAGTCTTCTAGAAAGGCGATTCGGTGGCGTACATTGGGTCTGCGGGCAAACTGGATAAGGCGCTTGATCAGCTCCTTGCCTTCGTTATCTTTAGGATGGGCTTTTCCTGCGAAGATAAACTGAACCGGATTTGTCTTTGAGGTAATGATTGCTTCAAAGCGCTCCGGATCTTTAAGCAAAAGATTGGCCCGCTTGTACGTCGCAAAGCGACGGGCAAAGGCGATGGTCAATATATCCTGGTCCATTACCGATTCAGCATCCTTCATCATACTTTTGGGAGCATTACGGCGCCGGTATTGCTTTATCATCAGTGCCCGGCAATGGCGAATAAGGCGGCTGCGACTCATTTCGCGGGATCGCCACAATTCCTCATCATAAATATCGTCAATGCGTTTGGCAATTTCCGGGTTCCCCATGTCCAAATGCCAATCCGGTCCAAGATAGCGTTCAAACAGCAGGGAGTTCTCAACGGAAATCCACGAAGGAATATGTATCCCGTTGGTGATATGGGTTATGGGAACCTCATCTTCCGGCCTGCCGGGCCAGACATGGGACCACATGCGTCTGGCCACCTTTCCGTGCAATTCGCTGACGCCGTTGCAGTATTGCGCACTGTGCAATCCCAGAACGAACATGGAAACGGGGGTGTCTGCACCGGATTTCATAGGTTGACCCCACGATAAGATCTGTTCAACGCTTATTCCGAGTCTGTCGATAAAAGAATTAAGATACGGTTTTACAAGGTCAACGGGAAACTCATCATGCCCTGCTGCCACCGGCGTATGGGTAGTAAAGACCGTGGTTCGTGAAACGATCTCCTTTGCGGTTTCAAGATTGACATTATAGCAAGAAATTGTCTGAGCAAGCCGCTCCAGGGTGACAAAGGCGCAATGACCTTCATTCATGTGGCACACGGTCGGATAGATTCCCATGGCTTCAAGAGCACGCATTCCGCCGATTCCCAGCAGCACCTCCTGGGCCAGCCGAGTCTTTGGGCTTCCGGCATACAGACGAGAAGTTATTTCCCGAATCTCCGGGGAATTTTCCGGCAAATTGGTATCCAGGAGAATAAGAGGAATTCGCCCTACCATGATTTTCCAGACAACGGCCCGGATTACTCCCTCAGGTCCGGTGACCGAAATGATTAGCTCATTTCCTGAACCATCCTTTACCCGTTTCACAGGCAGGCAATAGATATCGATTTCCGGATATTCCTCCTGCTGCCAGCCCTCATGATCCAAAAACTGATGAAAATAGCCATGCCGGTAGAGAAGGCCTACCCCTATCAAGGGAAGGGCAAGGTCGGAAGCCGCCTTTAAGTGATCACCGGCCAGAACTCCGAGACCGCCTGCAAACAGGGGAACACTTTCATGAATTCCGAATTCCATGGAAAAATATCCGATAGTCCCCTCTTTTTTGTATGAAAATTCGCCGGGATCCTCAGGGGTTAAATCGTTCACAAAATGTTCTTCCACCCGTTGCTGATGAGCCAGAAAACTTTCGTCTTTTGACAGTTCCTCCAGTTGTTTTTGGGGAATTAAGGTTAAAAATACGATGGGATTGCGACCGGACTCTTCCCAGAGCCGGGGACTTATTCGACGAAAAAGTTCAATGGCATCCATATGCCAGCACCACCAAAGGTTGCGTGCCAGAACCTGAAGAAAAGAAAGGGGTTTTGGAATTGATGGAAACACTTGAAATGTTTGCAAAAAACTCATTTTTATTTATCCTTTGTCATTAATTGTTGGTCATGAGTCACGTACTCAACGGGTGTAATTCACGGCTGTTGGTTTACGGCAGCCATTCATTCCTTATCACCGGGATCTGAAGATCAGGTTTCAGGTGTCAGGTGTCTGGAGAGAGGGACGTAAGAGCGGAAACCCAAAACCTGAACACTGACACCTGACACCTGAAACCTGGATAATTTAAGCTAAATCACCAACAGTTTTGATTTACAACCTCATTCAACTACTCAACTATTATCAAATAGTCAATTCAAAGCTTGGAGCAGCTTCCATACTCTTACAAATTCGCTTGCTCCCCAGGCCTGTGCATCACAGCCGCGGTGCCTGTGGGGAAAATCTCCGTCCATGATTTCCGGCAGATGGCTTACGCACCCCTGGGATACGAGACGGGCGCTGCTTGCCAGCCATGAGAACGCCGTGTTTTTTCCTTCAGTGCCGTAGGCTTTTACCCATGCTTCACAATAACTGGAGAACAGCCATGTCCAGGCAGTGCCGTTATGGTATGCAGGTTTGCGTTTTAACTCTTCCTCTCCCGCATATTGCCCCTGGTAAGGATGATGGGGATTGTTAATGGTTGTTCCATTATGATAAATTGCAATTGGCCGGCTCACCGGTCGGTCCGCAAGGCTGCGAATGGCTCCCGGGACCAGCAGTTCCTCACATGCCGCCACGATCTTACGGCAAATCGCAGGGTCGGGGACAGCGCCAAGCGTTACCGCAAAAAGCTGGTTCGGCCTCAGGGCATCGTCAGGATCCGCCTGTGCGGCCGGTTTTCCCGAATCCGTATGGAGACAGTCGGACAGGTAACCTGATTTTTCGAGCCAAAAGAGGTTAGAAATTGACGTTTGAACCCGGGAAGCTCTATCGGTCCAGTCGCCGGCATCCCCGGAGGGGTCAATTCGTGATAAAAAGGATAATGCGGCAAACCAGAGCGCCTGAATTTCAATGGGATACCCTTGCCGGGGGGTGCCTGCAGGGTGATTGGTGTCCATCCAAGTAAAATGGGTCGGACTGAAAATAAGACACGATTTCGGGTCCATATGGATACCGTTGGGCATGCCCTTCTCATAAGCATTGGCTATGGAAAAAAGAATATGACGAATGGTTCGATCCCCACACGTTGAATCCAGAAATTCTTCATTTCCTTGGATTCGGACCAGATCGGCACATGCGACAAAAAACCATAGCGGCGCGTCAGAGGTGTTCCGGTTTCCGGCATCTTTTCCTCGAATCATATTCGGAATCGTTCCGTTGCTTTCAAACTGTCCGAACTGTTTCAGGATAGAACGCGCCTCGTCCATTTTTCCCGCTGCAATCAACCCCCTGACAAAAATCAAGGCGTCCCTTCCCCAATCCAGAAACCAAGGATATCCCGCAATGACCGTATTCAAATCGTTCCTTTTTACTACATAATCATCCAGCGCTGTTTTTAATGCTTCATAGGGTTTGCAAAATTTGCTTTTTTCAACAAGTTCCGGTTCCATATCACGGACCCGGGGTTTTTGATTCGGAACATGGGAATTTTGGGCACCCGTAATAAAGGCGCTCAGCGTTACGGATTCTCCTCCTTTCAGGAATGAAGAAAAATAGCCCGGACTGAACAGATCCGAATCCGGATCAAGACCCCGCTCAGCCTCTATCGACCGGTGTACCATGTATTGCCATTCCGGCTCCCATACAAAAGACCCATCGGAAATCTTCAAACTAAGCCGGTGTTCCTGTTCCGGCACAAATGTGAAGCCGTCCGGATCCGATCTCACAGCCCCGGGCCAGAAATGCTCCGGTCCCTGAAATGCCTTAGTGGTCTCGTGAAAATTGCGGCTTTCAATATCCGGACGCAGGATGAGCCGGACCGGCTCATGATCTGCCAGCATTCCCTGCCGGCTTTTTGCTGAATCGCGGATAAAAACCATACGCATGGAATTTTTTCCGGGAACCATCTCCACACATATGGTCAGAACGACATGTTCCCCCTGGCCTGTGGGCACCTGATATCGCCACATGCCTCGGCCACGGGACTGGAAACAAAAAGAATCAAAGCAATCATCGCAGATATCCTGTGAATAGCCCTGATACACCAGCCATGCCCGGCATCGTGTAAACATTACCCAGCGATCTTCAGGGATCTCAGGGTTCATATTTGCTGCCAGAAGGGCATCATACCTGCTGGAAAGTTCCCCCCAGGAAACCGCCGCCCGAAGCATGCCTCCGCGACCGTTGGTGCCGAGCAGAAGAGGGGAACGGCTTGACAGATCCTGCCGGTAATAGATCCGGTTCACCCTTGCATCCTCCGGCCGGGAAAGGAAAAGAAGGGGCGCGTCAACATGTTGAGTATCACCTGGCGTATAAACCGACAACTTCAGGGTATACGAGCGATGAGTCTTGGGCGAAGGAAGGGGTGAAAAAAGCGTAAAATACGATCCGTCCATACACTGCAGACTTTCTTCATGGTACAGGCACCGGTTTTCCTCCATGATCCTGGCGCGAAAAGCCCTATCGGCGCGAACCATTAAAAAATGATCCGGAGGCACCATTACTTCTCGCTTTTTATCACGGGGCCATTGCCAGGTTATCACCCGAGGTTCATTGCTGAACGGGTTAAGACTGCGGCAGTACTCCAGGGGATTTTCCGCCAGTTTTCGCGCCGCCGTATCCGGTTCAAATTTGCCCGGATCCCGGGCACCGTTATAAAAATGCAGCACGTCCATAGCTTTGGCACGAAGACACTGCCTTTTAATTCGCTCCGGATATAATGCGGTTTTAGATTCAACCTCGCCAACAAGATCAATATCCTGCCGGTCAGCGCTAAGACAGAAAATCCGACCGGAATCAAGAAGACAGGAATGCTTTCCGTCAGACTCGGCAATAGCCACATTCTCGCCTGAGATAAGATCCACAAACGCAGATGAATTTATGCCTGTCGCCTGAGGATTCCAGGATGCTAACGTCTTATGCCGATCATCCAAATTCGCCACAATAAGAAGCTTTTTCCCTGACGGCAGATGGTGACGCAGCATGACAATACAATTTCCATCGCCCTGCTGGACCATTTTCAGTTCCGTTCGGTCATGAAATGCCGGATGTGTTTTGAGCAGAACGTTGAGGCGACGGATATGTTTCACCTGGTTGGTTGAAGCCCCCCAGTTCAGTGAAGTTGCTCCATGGACGCTGATCTTTTCCGTTGCATACCATTCCACGCCGTTGGCAAAGCCAAAGCCCCCTTGATAACTGCAAAGCGCGCACAGTGCGGTCCGCATCCGAGCAAAGACTTTAGATTGAGCGGCCAGACGAAGGTTATCGTGGGTTTCAGCGAAATGTACCGTTATTCCGTCACTTACAGAGATCTCATTGGCTCCCGGAAGATAGGTTTCGATCTGGCTGCGGTCATAGTTTTGAAAAAGCTCGGAATAGGACCAGTTGAAATTGGCTTTGTTCAAGATATCCCGGGTTGCAGAAATTTTTCCTCCCAGCCCTTCCAGAAGAAAAATTGTATCAGGATACTGATCCCTGACAGCGGCAACAATATACTTCCAGGCAGGAACCGGTATCATATATCCCGCATCGCACCGGAATCCGTCCACCCCCCGTTGGCACCATGTAATAAAGACATCGGCCATAAATTGCCACAAGTCTTTTTGGGTGTAGTCGAGACTCGTCAGGTCTGCCCAGACCACGCCCCAGGCGCCCGGCATTTCGATCTGGCCGTCCGGATTCCGGACAAGCCATTGAGGATGGGTTTCATGAAGACCGGCGGCCCAGCCCGTATGGTTGATGGCGATGTCAATAAAAACCATGGCATGACGTTCATGGATTGCATCTATCAGCTCTATGAACTGCTCAAGAGGAGTTGCCTTAGGGTCAAATTCGGCCAAAGCCGGATCCACGGCGGTAAAACTGAGTGCTGCATACGGACTTCCAAACCGTCCCATGCGAGCATAGGTAGTGGGGATGGGATGTATCGGGAGCAGCTGAATTATTCGGCACCCAAGCTCGCCAATAATGAAATCCAGTTCTCCGATCAAATCACGAAAGGTTCCTGACGGCGGGATGACCGTATATCCATTTTTATCAAGAGCCCGGATCGAATCTTCATCTGTCCCGGAAAAGAACTTACCGTTTTTGTTTGGACCGAACTGCCGGACAAATGCATTATAAATGATGTTTGAACAGCATGTGTGTGCCGGTTCCACGTTGATGGCGACATTGGGACCCTCCGGCCACACCGGGATGGTCTCCTTTTCACTCAAAAAGAAACATTTGGCTTCAAAATGCCCGACTTCACAAAAAGGGAGGGTAATCATAAAATTTCGCTCGTCAACACGGCTCATGGGAATGTCAAACCAGTCCCGACCGAGGGGCGGCTTATCGTTATCTACTTTCCTGATGATTTCCTGCCTGGTAGTTTGGGCATGGCCGATGTTCGTACGAAGCCATGCATTTCCTTTTCCGGGACGTGAAAGGGAGAGATTAAATGTCCGGGTATCGCCTCTAAATATAAGAATGCGGGTTCCCGGCGCGGGATCCTGGATGACCCAATTTGAATTATCCATCGGGCGTCACTGTTTCTTTTATAAAACAATACGATTTTGATTCAGAAAACTTAATATAAAATAACGAAACTTGTGTGTCAAAGGAAAAGGCATCATTATTGCGGGGAGGTCGGGGCTATATAGGAGAGGGAAATTCTGAATCTTCCTGAACGACGGGCAACTGATTTAATAAATTGGAAATCTTTTCTCTGAGTTCATGGGCGGCCGTATGGCTTTTAACCAGATACCCGTCTGCTTGAGAAAGATGGGGATCAAACAGGTGTGTGTTGTGAGCGGTAACGATAAGTACCGGAAGATTTGGATGTTGTATTTTAATGCCCTGCAAAACATCCCATACGAGAAATCCATGTTTTAAGTATTGGTTCAGGAGCACGATATGGGGGTTGAACGATAAAATGTTTTCCATCACGGACTCGACATCATCTGTTGTTGAAACAGTGAATCCTTCACCGGCCAGACTTTCTCTACATAATTCCTTTACCCAGGCCTGGTCGTCTATAATAAGTATATTTGCCATAAAATACTCCAACTCTATCCGGTTAAGACACTCCGATCCGTTGACTTGGCTGAGCCACCGACAATGGCATAAAGGGGGGTAAATGAAAATAAGTATCCGCTTTCGGCGCGATTTATCCGTAAAAATAGTACCATACCTGAAACGGTAATATTTTCAAAATCTTAACGTGTTATGATATATACTTTTTCTTTCTTTGAAGAAATCCATACTTGCTGCCAGACAAATTTCAGGTTGTCTTAAGCTTCATAAAATACCGGCTCTCCCAGTTCTTTGAACGAAATACTATTGAAAATATGATGTCCGTCATAGTCGAGGACCCGCAAATCGTCGGTCTGACGCAAATCACTCATGATTGTTTTAAATTGCAATCCATATTTTTCTTTTACTTTTTCTTCAGAAATTTCATAAGCAATGTACTTTTTTATCCCTTTTACAGCGAGCTTCTCAATTAGCTTTGAATCATTTAAAGATTCATAAGTAGTTAAAAGAAGAATGGGGCCTGTGCCTGTGAAAAAGATTCCTGCCTTCATAATATACCTCCTTTCTATCTATGCTTCGTCTTTTCTCAAAATAGGTTGCTCTTCCAGGCAGAAGGAACGCCACTTGCAGTCGAGCTGATCGCAATCCACAATTCCTTTTTGGAAACAGTCCGGATTACCTTCAGCGCGTTGAATACTTCTAATCAGGATCGTAATATCAAGGAAATTCTTTTTATTAACATCCGGTCCCGACCTGGAGGATGCTGCTGTGGTTATCTTTTCGTCCCTCCTCAGATTTCCAGTGTTGCTCGAACACTTTTGATTTTTTATGAATGGCATAAATTCGTTAATGTTATGTCTCTGAATTTCGATCCACGGCGGAAAATCAAGGGTTTTTAAAACAAAGAACGCCTTTAGCTCAATAGTATAGGAATTTCCTTTTTTGGACACAGATAAACACAGATTGTCAAGATTTAAGAAATAATAATATCTGAGCTTATCTGCGAAAATCTGCGTCCTATTTAACTTGATTTATTTTGAGAGAGCTTTGCATTATATTGTCTATAACGAGAGAGAACTTTCTGAAATCGACGGCGGTATAGTATAACGGTATTCTTCGGTATAATCTATTCCGCTTCCAACGTTCCATTTTTCAGTAGACACATGAATATCCTGTATCGCTTTCAATAACTTGCAGTTTTTGGCGCAATCTTCCTTAGGCAGATTCTTTCTGGGACAATTTTTACAGGGAGAAGAAATCATATGTC
This sequence comes from Deltaproteobacteria bacterium, assembly GCA_019310125.1. GTDB lineage: Bacteria > Desulfobacterota > Desulfobacteria > Desulfobacterales > UBA11574 > S5133MH16. The sequence goes on from JAFDEW010000001.1 coordinate 17,736, forward strand.
CTCCTCTATCTTAAGGTATCCACAATATCAGACTCTATCAAAGGTATTCATAACATCAGCATTTTCTTAATTTTATTATCAGATAGAAATTAGTTTTGTCTATAGAGAGAAGTGCTCATTTTAATAGGCAAAATTCCTGGGGAGTGGGAACCTATCCCGTATACAGTGGGAGGCATAAGCGCTAACTTATTTTTACGCCGGAAGGACTGTGGAAGGTTTACTTAAAAAAAAGAACGTCCAACATCGAACGTCCAACATCGAATGTTGAATGGAAAAAGATGAAGAAACAGAAATAGCTGTTGAATGTTCGGTATTGGATGTTTGTTTATTCTTTCCAGAGGTCAACGTCAATCAGGCCGAGCTTTGCAGCATAGCGGATCAATTCAATGGTATTGTGGAGACCGAGCTTGTTCATAATGTTGGAACGGTGGTTTTCAACGGTCTTGGGGCTGATAAAAAGCTTTTCAGCAACTTTTTTGCTGGAAAACCCTTCCGCCAATAGGCGCATTACTTCCTGCTCCCGAGGCGTCAACGTATCATAATCGGAATCTGTAATTTTTGCCTCTTTTAAAGGAGATTTCATAAGATTTTCAACCACCGCATGGGAAACCGAGCTGTCGAGAAAATAATCGCCTCTTGCAACAGATTCAAGCCCCTGCAAAAGCCTTTCAGAGGCAGATTCCTTGACCACATATCCGGTTGCTCCAGCCTGAAATGCTTCGGCAATATAATCAATTTTAGAATGCATGCTGACAATTAAAATGCGTGTTGTCGACAAAAGAGTTCGAATTTCCCTAGTCAATTGAATACCGCTTCGATCCGGCAGGGATATGTCCACTATGATCACATCCGGTTTGAGTTTTTTTGTCAGTTGAAGCCCCTCTCTCCCATTCCCGGCTTCACCAACCACCTCAAAACGAGAATCGCGCTCTATAATTGCCTTAAGCCCTTCCCTGAAAAGAGGGTGATCATCAATAATCAATATGCTCTTTTTATCGGACATGATTTTGCTCCTTATAGGGAACTTCAATACATATTTTTGTGCCTTCCGTCGGACGGGATTGAATCTTCATTTTTCCGTTTAAAAGGCCGACTCTTTCCTCCATGCTTCGAAGTCCCAAGCACTTCTCCTTGACAGCCGATACCATCCGGTCATTGATATCAAACCCTTTGCCGTCATCTTCAATGCGCAGGATGATATAGGGAAAAGAGGCAACTATTTTGAGGGTTACACTGACGGCATCCGCATGCTTTTTAGTATTCCAGAGCGCCTCCTGGATAATGCGGTACAAATTGATTTCCGTGTCAAAAGGAAGTGATAGATCATCCATGCCGGCAGCGAAAAAATTAATTTTTATCCGATTTTTCTCGGCAAATTCTTCACAATATTGATAAACTGTTCGGACCAGCCCCAATTGATCCAGGCCGGGAGGGTGTAAATCATAAGCGATATCCCTGACAGCTACTATTGATCTTTTGAGTATTTTTGACAATTCCAAAAGTTTTTGTCTTATATTAACGGATTCGCAAGGCCTGCCGTCAAATAGTGTTTCCCAGCCGATTCTCAGCAGGGAAAGGTCTTGTGCCACATTGTCGTGTAGATACCGGGCAATTCGCTGGCGCTCATTTTCCTGGACCTTCATCAGTTGTTGAGTGAGGGCGCGAACATGTTCTTCCGCCTGTTTTCGCTTGGTGATGTTCACTATATTTCCCATTATAGCAGTCTTTCCTCTATATTCTATGGCAGCTGCAATCATTTCGCACCAAATGGTTCCCCCATCTTTTTTAAGCCTTTGAACCTCATACTGAAAAGGAACAGATTCACCCTTCAACCTTTTGGACGCTCTTTCTGCCATAATCTCCCTGTCATCCGGGTGAATCAGCGCCTTATATTCCATTCCCAGTAATTCTTCTGTTGTATACCCATGTAATTTGGCGAATCTATCATTAACAAATACAAATCTTCCATCCTGGTGAATGAAAATACCGGTAAGGGAGCTCGTTGTAAGTATTTTATATTTTTCCTCACTCTTCCTCAGCGCTTCCTCTACCTGCTTGCATCCGATGGCTTCTTTTTCTAACTTTTTTACCCTTTGTTCCAATTCCTCATAGGTTGGCTTTTTGGGCATTTGAATATACTCCTATAAACCATTATTCCACTAATTCATCATTTCATATGTAAGGCAAAAGTTCAATGACACAATAGCCTGTTTTATTTACAGCAAGTTATAAAAATTATGAGACGTTTACCTCTAAGCGCCAGCTTGTTTGACTAAAAAAAAGGGGCGCAACGAGTGACACCCCTTCAAAACAGTTATTTGCCGATTTTTCTCTATTATTCCTTGACTATTTCCAATTTATCACAAAAATATTGTTATGGAGAGGATATCGCGATAAATTAAGAGCCTTCGTATTTAAAAGAAATGGATACTCTGGCACGATAGGATACGATTTTCCCATCATTCATTGTCATATCCAGTTTTGTGATTTCCGCAACTCTTAAATCGCGCAGACTTTTAGTTGCTCTTGCGACTGCATTTTCCGCAGCTTTCTCCCAGGAAGTTTCACTTGTTCCCACCAATTCTATGATTTTGTAAACACTGCCACTCATGTTTGCCTCCTTCCATTAAATTTTATAAATGTTAATTGCCGAATACCCTATTCGGATAACACGGAAAAACGAAGCATAAGTTAAAAATTTAATGTGCATGGTTTTAAATGTTAAGCGGAATTGTTGACCTAAAACATATTGAGATGAGCTCAAAGGCAAGGCAATTAAAAGAGTGGTTCTTCGTTATTGAAGAACCACCCAACACAAGCGCAAAAAATGTAGCCTCCCGCGCTTTTTATTTTTATCAATTTTGATAACTTTTTCTGAAAAATATGTCCATAAGCAAAAAGGTTCATTTTAATAGGGGAAAATCCCGATCTCCGGGAAGTTTTCCCAGGCGCTGGCACTTATGTCCTGGATTTTAGTCCGTTATGTTACTCTTTTTAATTGTTGACATTTCATGTTGTAGCGTTAGGGAAAAATGATCCAACCAACCTGTTTATTTTAAATCCCATACTCTGTTCTTTGGTTATGAGCCCTTATGCATGAGTTTGTAGGGTGCAGTTGCTGATTATTCATTTAGCGGTTGAATTAAAAAAAAACTCCCGACCACTCAACTATCTATATTTCGGGAACCATTTGACGCAATTCTTCATAAGAGAAAACCGGACCATCAACACACACATACTTTGTCCCGATATTGCATCGTCCACAGATGCCTATTCCGCATTTCATGCGTTTTTCTAACGTGGTAATAATCTGATGATCTTCGAAATCCAACCTTTTGAGCCCGATCAGAACAAACTTGATCATAATGGGCGGTCCACAGGTAACGGCCATGCAGTTATATGAACTTGGCGCTTCTTCGGTAAGTACGGTAGGGACAAAACCCACCCGCTCCTTCCAATCCGGAAATTCACGGTCCACGGTTAGCACCAGCCTTACCCCACCGGAACGCCATTCATCGAATTCATAGGTGTAGCAAAGATCTTCCGGTGAACGTGCACCGTAAATCAATGTAATATCACCGTAATCCCGTCGGTTGTCAAGCATGTAGAGAAGCAGCGTGCGCAACGGGGCCATGCCGATGCCGCCGGCGATAAAGAGAATGTCATGTGCTTTTAATTTGTCAACAGGGAAACCGTTGCCCAGAGGGGCGCGCACCCCAATCTGATCTCCGATATTCATCTGGTGTAGCCGCTGGGTCACCTCACCGGTGCGCATCACACTGAATTGCAAATAATCTTTTCGAGTCGGCGGCGAGTTTATCACAAAGGTGGATTCTCCCGCTCCAAAGACGGAAAGTTGCCCGACCTGTCCGGGTTGGAATGAAAATTCACGCATCTTTTGCTCGTCGTTCAACACCACTCGGAAAGTAAGGATATTTGAGGTTTCCTGAATAATATCCTGAATGGTCGCCAATTCCGGTCGAAACGGATTAGATTCAAACTTCGGCATCCACTGCCTCCTTTAAATGATGAACCACCCTGCGTATGTCTATGGATACGGGACAACTTCGAATACAGCGTCCACACCCGCAACAGGATATCATGCCGTTATGTGTATCAGGGAAATAGGAAAATTTATGGCCAATCCGGTTACGGTACCGTTCAAATTTTTCGGGCCGTGGATTATGCCCGCTGGCTTCCAGGGTATAATGATAAAACATACAGGAGTCCCAAGAACGCAACCGCTCGCCGGTTAGATCCCTGGATTCATCTGTAATATTGAAACAATAACAGGTGGGACAGACAAATGTGCAAATTCCGCAACTAATACACTTTGAAACCATATCACGCCAATAATCCATATCTTCAAAACGACCCGTGAAATCTCTTGCACTCCGGGTTAAATCGTTCTCTCCCACATGTTTGGCACTTACTTGTTCATGAATTCGCTGAGCTTTTTCTATCTGTTCAGGCGTTGCCTGCTTTCCCATTACGGGAATTAGCTTCCGGCCCTTTTCATTAAGTGCTTCGACCACAAAGCCGTCATCCACGGGAATAATCCAAAGATCACTGCCCTCCCTGTCTCCGGGACCGCTGCCTACTGATGAGCAGAAACAGGCACTGTCTTCCGTATCGCACAGCAGAGTTGCAAACAGGGTTTTTTCCCTGCGTTGTTCATAATAGGGATCTTTATATCTGCCGTTAAGAAAGACTTGATCAAAAGTAAGAAAGCCTCGCACATCACAAGGGCGTGCCCCAAAAACAAGTGCAGGGGATATGTCTTGGCGGTCTTTTAGATCAATGTGCTGTTTGGAGGGATCATTGTCATCCTTTTGATACCGGAAACTCAACAACGTTTCTACTTGTGGAAACAGTACATTTTTCGGACCTAATGTGCTTTGCCGGTTTAACACAACGACGGTGTCTCTGTGATACGGTAAAAACCGAATCCCCCATTTTTCATCTCCCATCTCTACCGGAACCCAGACATTCATCTCTTTGGAAAGACGCTCCAGCACGGCGGTCAGTTCACCTTGAGCAATAAAGATTTTTTCGGACATGGATTATCCTCTTTCAGCGGATCATCATATTTTCTTTTCACCGGGATCAAAGGTCAGCAACGGCGGTTGTTTTTGAGGGTCAATCCCGGCTTCGTAGTCCAACATGTCCTTGACGATCTGATTGAGTTTCTTTTTAATCAGTGTTACCGGTATTTCCACGGGACAAACGCGTTCGCATTCGCCACATTCGGTACAGCGCCCGGCAAGATGCATGGCGTGGATCATATGATAGAGAAATTTTTCCGTAAGATCGCAACGTTGCGTAAGCCACTTGGGAGTTCGGGTTTCCGCAATACACCTGTCCCGGCACACACAAAGCGGACAGGCATTGCGGCATGCATAACAACGAATACATCGGTCCAGTTCTTTTTCCCAAAATTTCATGCGATCGGGCAACGAATACTGTTCTATGTTTTCAATATCCTCATAGGCCTGGTCATCGCCGGCACGAGGCGTTGTGGGGTGGCCGATAAGACAATCGTAAATGATGGGATTGGGATAGCGACACTGCAGGCATCTTTGTTCCAGCACCTGCTGCAGCGGAAAACGGTATGTTTTTTGTGTTGTTTCAACACACAGCTCATTGCCTTGGATAGTTAATGCCTGAACATCTTTTAAAGATGGCTTAAGACGCATGAGCCGACGCCAATCCACCGTGCCTTCACAAGGTATGCCCACAATATAGAGCGTTTCCCGGGCAACAAATTTTTCCTGAATTAAAGCGATGAGAGAGCGGCTGTCGCATCCTTTGACACAAATGCCGATTTTTTTATCGTTTTCCCGGACGGAAGGGTTCAGAGTTTTTGCTAAATAAGTACAAAGATTCTGGGAGCACAGAGGATTCCAAACCATTCGATTAAGATCTTGTGACTGACGGATGAAAGACGGGGTAGCATGTAAAGAATCGTAACCTGTTTCCCAACCGAGCGCAACATCGAGTTTTTCGAAAACCTTTAAAAATTCTTCTTGTAATGTTTTGGCCTTGTCTTCCATAATTAAACGTTTCGGAATCTTTACAACTTAATGAAAATATAGAATATTTTTTGAGGCTTGAATGTTTGTCTCAAACATTGAATAATGGAATAGTGGAATGCTGGAAGGTCGGTTTTAAAAGGATATTCGCCGGTTTTAATTTTATCGTCAACACAAATTTTAGCATTATCCCAGAATCCATTATTCCATTATTCCATCATTCCAATTGGAGCGAAGCCTCTAACTTGAATTATCCGTTAAATGGCAAATTCACCCATCTTTATGTTTAAAATGACATCCCCGCTTTTGTGTCAGTTTCTCCGTGAACGCCAGGGTTCGGTCCCAAACCATGAATGGTTTCGGAAAACTCTGTGACCACTTGTTGCCAGATCTGTCCTTCAGAAGACGATACCCAGGTATACCGGAATCGGTCCGTATGAATGCCCATAAAAGGCAAAAATCGCTTCAGGACCTCCAGGCGACGCCTTGCATAAAAATTGCCCACGTTATAATGGCAGTCTTTAGGGTGACAGCCGGAGACCAGCACGCCGTCAGCGCCATAAATAAGGGCTTTGACAACAAACAGAGGATCCATACGCCCGGTGCATGGAATACGGATGATACGCAAATCCGTGGGCTGGTTAAAGCGGCACACACCGGCCGTATCCGCACCGCCGTAGGAGCACCAGTTGCATAAAAATCCCACAATTAATAAATCTTTTTTTGTTGTTGTTGATTCCGCTTCAGAATTGACCATGCCGTTCTCCAGCACACAACACTTCGATTTCAGCAAGGATCTGGTCATCCGTGCAATGTTGTAATTGTATGGCCTTGGGTGGACAAGTCGCGTTGCACAAGCCGCACCCCTGACACACCGTATCCAGAACTTCCGCCTTTTGTGACCCGTCCCGTAACGTCTTCCACTGGATGGCACCGAATGGACAAACCTCAATACATTTCCCGCAACCAATGCAAACAGGGTCTATGACTCTGGCGACCTGTGGATCTGTTTCAATGGTATCCCGGGAGAAAAGAACCTGGGTTTTTGCTGCTGCGGCACTACCCTGTGCAACTGAAGCCGGAATGTCTTTGGGACCCTGGCAGACCCCAGCAAGAAAAACACCCGCGGTGTTGGTTTCCACAGGGCGTAATTTGGGATGACTTTCCATATAAAACCCGTATTCGTCATAAGAAATGCGCAGTTTTTCAGCCAAAGCTTTTGCTCCGGCGGATGCACCGACACCGGTTGCCAGAACCACCAGATCTGCTTCAACCTCCACCTGTATACCGAGCAGAGTATCTATTCCCTGAACAATAAGGTGTTCTCCTTGGGGATATATTTTACCGACTCGGCCTCGGATATACTGAACACCATAATCTTCCTGAGCCCGTCGCACAAACTCATCGTAATTCTTCCCTGGAGCACGGATATCCATATAAAATACATAGCAGTTGCACTCCGGGATATGATCTCGTGCCAAAATAGCCTGTTTGGCAATGTACATGCAGCATATTCCCGAACAATACGGACGTCCGATGGAAGGGTCGCGTGACCCCACACAAGCAATAAAAACAATATTTTTAGGCTCTTTTCTATCGGACGGACGAAGAATATGTCCGTCATGCGGACCCGAAGCACTCAAAAGTCGTTCAAATTGCAACCCTGTAATGACATCCGGATAATGTCCGCCCCCGTACTCGCCATAAACCGAATAGTCGACCAGATCAAACCCCGTGGCAACGATAATAGCGCCGACTTCTTCCACAACGGTTTCATCTTTCATCTCAAATCGAATCGCATCAACCGGACAGATCTTTTGACATATTTTGCATTTCTCTTTTGTCAGATACCAGCAATATTTTGGATCAATTCTTGCTTTCCTGGGGATTGCCTGGGGAAAGGGGATATTGATTGCCGTTGTGGTATCCAGACCCTCATTAAACCCATCAAAGGATTTTTTTGCCGGACACTTTTCGGTGCACAGCCCGCAACCGGTACAGGCATCCCAATCCACATATGTCGCTTTTTTCCGGATACCTACTTTGAAATTGCCAATATAACCCGACACAGACTCGATTTCACTATAGGCATAAAGATGGATATTTTCATTTTGAGCCACATCAACCATTTTCGGTCCCAGAATGCATGAAGAACAGTCGATTGTAGGGAACGTCTTGTCAAGTTGGGCCATCTTGCCGCCGATGGTGGATTCGCGTTCTACCATGACAACGTCCAATCCCCCTTCAGCGCAATCCAGGGCGGCCTGGATACCGGAAATGCCGCCGCCAATAACCAGCACCCGTTTGTTAATGGGAACCTGTGAGGAAAAGAGCGGATGATTAAAACGCAGTTTTTCCACCGACATTCGGACCAGGTCCATGGCTTTTCGCGTATTTGCCTCGATGTCCTTGCTGATCCAGGAGCAGTGCTCTCTGATATTGGCCTGTTCGAACATATACCGATTCAAGCCCGCTTTTTCCACGGCCCGACGAAACGTAACTTCATGCATACGGGGTGAACACGCCGCCACCACCACGCCCTGGAGATCATGTTTTTGGATGGCTTCCTGGATTTCCTGCTGACCGGGTTCCGAACAGGTATACGTATAATCTGTGGCATAAACCACGTCCGGATACTCCAGAGCTTTACGTGCAACCGCTTCCGTATCCACTGTAGCGGCAATATTTGTTCCACATTTACAGATAAAAACGCCGATCCGCATATGTTCCTACCTCAAGCGCTTGTCGATTCCGTCTGGTCCTCGAGTTGTTCAGATGTTTCCTTGAAAAGATCATCAGCACTGACAAACAGTTTGTCAAGGCCGAGCTTTTTAGGATCAATTCCCAGTGCAAACCCAAGGAGCTGGGTAATATACACCACCGGCATTTGGAACGTGGTATGCCAGTATCGATTTACTTGAGACTGGCGCAAATCCAAATTCTGCTGGCATAACGGACAGGCAACCGCTACGGCATGGGCACCCAACCGCCGGGCCATATCCAGAATCCTTCCAGTCATTTTACCCACTATATGGTTTTGGGTGACCCCGTAGGCCGCTCCACAACATTCCGTTTTATAGGGAAATTCGGGAACAGATGCGCCCATTGCGTGAAGCAGTTCGTCCATTGAAATCGGATTTTCCGGGTCGTCAAATTGGGCAAATTCCGGGGGACGCGAGAGCAGGCAACCATAATAGGGAACAACCACCTTATTGGTAAGCCGATACCGTATTTGCTCACGGATTGTTTTTGGGCCGATATCCTCGTATAGCAGTTGCAGCACGGAAATCACCCGAATCTTTCCTGAAAAAGGCATCTGCAATATGTTCAGAAAGGCGTGTTGTTTTTCTTCATACTCTCTGAGGGCGCCTTTGAGGGCCTTTAGACAGCTCGGACACGGCGTCATAACAACATCCAGGCCCATTTCTTCGGCCAATGACAGGTTCCGTCCGGCCAAAGCCGCTCCGAGCAAAGGATCATATGAATGTGCCGGTGTTGAACCGCAGCAGTTCCAATCAGGAATCTCTACAAGTTCAATGCCCAAAGCAGCGCACAGGGCACGGGTCGATTGATCGAACTCAACAGCGGTTCCCGATACGGAGCATCCCGGATAATAGGCGACGCGTTTTGCGGTCTGCTTCATAATGCCCTTTGGCTAAACCAGGTTCTTTTTGTTGCGATAATCTTCAAAACGCTTAAAAATATCAGCAACTTGTTTACGACCGTGAATTCGGTGCGGTATTATGGGAAGCTTGCCTTTCTTAAGCACCTTTGGCGCAAGATCTATATCCGTAAAAAACTTTTTGGCTTTAAGGTTGTATGTGGCCAGCAATCCGGTTTCGAACACACGCCCAAATATTTTTACGGAATTGATGAATTCGTCGTAAAAGAGTTGGATATCTTTTATGGAAACAGTGCCTTGCTCAACTGATAAAAATCGCAAGGTCTCCATAACCCGGGCAATATCGATATTGCAAGGACAGCGTGTTGTGCAGGCCTGGCAGTCGGCACACAACCAGATAGAACGAGACCCCAGCACAACCTCCTTTTGACCGAGCTGAATCAAGCGCATGATTTGATTGACAGGATAATCATAGACATACGTATAGGCGCAGCTTGCGCTGCAATTGCCGCACTGATAGCATTTGGAAATTTGCTGTCTGCTTTCTGTTTCGACTTGGGCGATAAAATTTTCATCACAGTCCTGTGGCATCCGAAGACCATTTAAACGTGTCATTGGGTATTATCCCTTTTGATGCATAACTTGAATTTTACACGATCAGGTGCTGCTTCCGTTGTAACCGAAATCGACCAATAATTGTTGGAACTCATATTTTACGCGCTGATACATGCGGGAGTTTTCTATGGCAAATGCGCATTGTTGAGCAACGGCATTGGCAAACCGAATTTCCTCTTCACCGAAAGACTGATCTCCTCCGGTAAAAATGGTTAACTCTCCGATGATTTTCTTTCGTACAAGGAGAGGAATGGTAAGGATTTTGCGAATGTTTTCTCTAATAATTTCTGCCCGAAATTCAATCCTGGGATCCGTCTTTACGTCATGGATGACGACAATTTTTTCGAGTATTTCCTGATCCGTACCTCGCTTTTCCTTTATGGGTCCTATTTTTAAAAATTCTTCGCTCAAACCGTAAGATGCGGCCAGTTGCAATTGTTGTGTCCTGGTATCCAATAGACGTATCTGGGTACCGCGAGATCCCAGTACACTTGTGATTTTGTTAACCGCAAGTTGCATAACTTTTTTTATGTTCAGTGTTGAGTTGATGGCGCTACTGATTTCTTGAAAACTGAGAAGGAATTGTCGTTCGCGCTCCAACAAATGATACATGCTGCGTCTCATAATAAAAGACACCACGGCACGACTGGTTATGGCTCTGGCAAATTTTACATCCTTTCGGGTAAGCTCCCCGACTTTATCATCAAATAAAGCAACTACCGAAACATTTTCCTGATACACTTCGATGGGAAACAATAGAACGGAACCGATGCCTTCCGCAGTCATGGATTTATAGTCGAGGTTTTTTTCCATTTTTCGAATATTCCTAATGACAACGGTATCTTCCGGAATCTTTGAAAATATGCTCTCGGGCGAATCGCTTAATTCAGAATAAATGAAATCTTCACTTAATCCGAAACTGGAAACCAATTCCAGTTTTTTATCCTGGGAAAACTTCACCCTGATACTGCTGCGATCGAAATCGAGTGCTTCTGTCTGCCGTTCCACATGTTCTCCCTCAGGAGATTTTATTTTAATGAAACAGCCCTTAATCTTAAGCGTTTCCGTTACGAGTCGTGTAACAAGATTCAATACCTTCCGCTCATCCGCCCCCTCGCATATGGCTCGGTTGGCTTCTGCAAATGGTGATAAGTAGTCTGGAGAGCTCATGTGTTATAACTCCTTTCCAGCTAAACATTTTCATTCAGCGTCTCATCAGATACCGATGATAATTTTTCTTTAAACTGTAACCCAAAACCTCCCGATGAACAACAGTTTTTGAAATTATCTTTAAAAAATGCCTTGAATTACTCAAATACATTGCAAGTTTTAGTTTTTGGCTGATAGAAACTTATATTCGGAAATTCTCATTCAATTTTGGAGGCTGTCCATGTCGAGCATAAAAGAGCTAACAAGACTTATGCAGGAACTTGACAATCAACTTAGGGTCTGCATGCGATGCGGCATGTGCCAGGCGGTGTGCCCCTTGTATGCGGAGACCGGTCTTGAATCAGATGTGGCCCGCGGAAAACTGGCATTATTAGAGGGGCTGGTGCACCAACTGTTTAAAGACCCTAAGGGGGTATACGAGCGTCTTAACAAGTGCCTTCTGTGCGGATCATGTGCCGCAAACTGCCCCAGCGGCGTGAGCGTTATGGAAATTTTCATAAAGGCGCGTGCGATTCTCACCGGGTTCATGGGTCTTTCTCCGGCAAAAAAAATAATTTTAAGGGGAGTGCTGTCCCAACCCAAAATTTTTGACAAAATGGTAGAGTGGGGATCTAAATTTCAGAAAATTTTCACGCGATCGGCAAGCGATCCTATGGGCACATCCTGCGCCCGGTTTGTTTCACCATTGCTAAGAAACCGGCATGTTAAGCGACTTGCCCCGGTACCGTTTCATCGCATGACTCCATCTTTAAATACGGACCCGGGCCGTTCCGGAATCAAAGTAGCCCTATATGTGGGATGCCTTATTGATAAAATCTTTCCCGACATTGCCCGGGATGTTATCGATGTTTTAACTCATCACGGTGTGGGAATTTTTATGCCTGAGGGGCAGGGTTGCTGCGGAATCCCGGCAATCTCTTCCGGAGACACCAAGACGTTCAACCGTCTCGTGCGTCACAACCTTGAAATATTTGATTCGGAAAAATTTGATTTTTTGGTTACCTCCTGTGCCACCTGTACGTCGACGATTAAGGAAATATGGCCGATGATGGCAGATAAAAATTCCGGATATATTAAGAGCAGAGTGGAAAAAATTGCTCAAAAAACCTTGGATATCAATCAGTTCCTGGTATCAAAAGTTGGACTGGAACATGTCAAAATTAATGATCATATGGATCCCGTGACCGTAACCTATCATGACCCTTGCCATCTGAAAAAATCGTTAGGAATATTTGCCGAACCCAGATCTCTCATCAAAGCCAATCCGGGATACCGGCTTAAAGAAATGCCTGAATCGGACCGGTGTTGCGGCCTTGGGGGAAGTTTTAATCTCCAATACTATGAACTTTCGGCGAATATCGGAAAATTAAAAATAGACAACATCAAGGCGTCCGGATGTCACGTTGTTGCAACCGGATGTCCGGCCTGTATGCTTCAGCTCTTTGATATGCTGTCAAAATCCGGTGATAATATACTTGTTAAACATCCCGTAGAAATCTACGCGGAGTTATTAAGAAATTACCCCGGAATAACTTGCAAGCCGGACTAACCTAACCATGGATTCGGATAACCATTTGGATTGAATGGATATATAGAGCTTCGCACTCATTTCAATGACAGTGAAGTGAGAAAGTGAAATAAGTCGGATCAATTTTATTGACATAAAGGCAATTGCTTGATAATGCTACAATTACCTGTAGAGGTCTTCAATGAAATTGGATTGCGAACGTGTGTGCTGACACCAGCGCCAAAACAAGCAGTAACGACCCAATAAGCCGATCTCAATATACAGCATTTAGAGCATATGACCCAATGAAAAGTGCCGTGAAAATCAGTATCATAGACAATATAGAAGGAAAGATAGAACCTCTGGGCGATTCAGAAGCGGAGAAAATCACCGCGTTGATCAGACAAAATACCCAGGACGTTAATCAAGGGGAGTATACTCCGGCTCAGATAGAAAGATTAAATGCATTTGCAACGGCGGAGAAAATCCAGGAAGAAGTTAAGAAAGGCTACCTGGTCACGCTTTCAAACGATGAAGGAGATCTGATCGGGTGTGGGATCATCGTAAAAAAGGGAATGAAGCTTATCATAAAAACAATGCAGGTCAAAACAGACTACTGCAGGAAGGGCTACGGCTCGATCTTATATAAGCATTGCGAAAATCGGTTCAAACAAGCAGGCTTGCATGAAATAGAAGTCGAAGTCCCCAAATTTCCACGCTCGGAAGCTTTCTACAGAAAACACGGATTCATAAAAACCTGGAATCCCACTCCCATGGATTTGTACTTCGCTATGTTCAAATATCTTTGAACTGAAGCGTCCGTTTGTCGAACTCCTCGCCCCGTATCTCAGTGGAAACGTCAAAATCAACTCTAACTGATTCAATTAAAAGCTATTTGTTTTCACGGATAATGACTAGGCTGATTAAAATTGCACATAATATGGCTTTAAAAATTATCCCATATTTATTCCTTCCCGTATGCCTGGTTTCAGGTGTCAGGTATCAGGTGTCAGCGCCTCTGTTTATCATTCCTGACACCTGACACCTGAAACCTTAAGATATGGAACAAAAATGAGATTAAAATTTCATCTGTATACACGGCAATTTTCACCACCCCAGATAATGACTTGGCCCTGCATTATTCGTCAACATACATCAACTTACCTGTCAAATTTATGTCATTTTAAATTTGCTTACTTCCTATGAGTTTTTGAGCTGCAATACCATCATACCTTCTATCTATTCGATATTTAAGGAATATAGATAGATTTTCTCTTTTTCTGAAATCTTTGGAACGATTATTGCTCAATATAAAGACAGAGAATTCTAAACGGCTAACTCGGTGCAACTTTTTATCATTATATTTTATTTATAGGCATGTTTCTTTAATGACGGGATTTGCTGTGACATCATTGAAGCCATTTTATGGCTGTGGGTGATGCTAAGGATACGCTTCTGGTCGGTATTGCACAGCTTGACCTGATCCATCTTTGAAAAGAGGCAAAGGATACCCAATATGATACCTATTAAGATTGAGGACGCCAATATAGAGATCTTGGCAAGAATAGCCAAAGCAGCGTCTCAAAAATTCAACTGTTCGATGGAAATCGACTTTAATAATGGTAACCGAAAAGTAGAATTCGTTGGTGATGAATTTTACAAGCCTTTGATTGCGGATGAAGTTTTAGATATTTTCACAACCAATGAAAAATGATTAAGATAACGCGCTACCCATTTAAAACCTTACGAACAACTAGCCAAGTTCATCAGGAACTCACCAAAAAAACCTTTCAACGAGAATGTCTGTTACCATCAGGAATTGCTTGACTTGAACATTTCCACTTGTAATATTTGAGATAAAATTTAATTTGCTTGAGCCCGCTGCTATTGCAAGTTCGCCCTCGGATCAAGCGCGGCGAGGCGACCGGGGGCATGAGGGCATAAGCGCTAAGTTATTTTCTGCGCCGGAAGGACCGTGGAAGGTTTACTGAAAAAAATGAACATCGAACGTCCAACATCGAACGTTGAATGAGAAAAAGGAAACCAAAAGATGGTTAAAACTTATTCAGAAGGTACCATTAATTCGATGTTGGAATAATTTGAGGAGCGGAGCGACATCATTATTCGACGTTCAACGTTCAATGTTCGATGTTGGACGTTCATCTTTTAATATGGTTCTGGGATACGGCAAGAAATCACGGGGTTGATTTAGGAAGCAATAATAAGGAAAAACTCAACATGGAATCGCTATTGAAAGACACCATCGAGATTACAAAGGCGGCCGGGGATGTCATCATGCAGTATTACAAGTCCTCTTATGACGTTCAAAATAAATCACCGGACAACCCGGTCACGGATGCTGATTATGCTGCCGATAGGCTCTTGCATCACCGTTTAACCGTCCGGCTACCGGAAGCAGGTTGGTTAAGTGAAGAAACCGTTGATCAGCCTGACCGCTTAAAAAGAGAGAGAGTCTGGATCGTCGATCCTTTAGACGGCACCAAAGAATTTATTATGGGAATCCCGGAGTTTGCCGTTTCCGTTGCCTTGGTAGAGAATGGCCAGCCCGTTTTAGGGGTTATCTACAACCCGGCTTCCGACGAACTTTTCTATGGTATGCGCGGTAGCGGTGTATTCATAAACGGCAGACGGGCGCAAGTTACAAAACGCAACCAATTTGAGGGCGCCTGGATCGATGCCAGCCGTTCCGAGTGCAAACGGGGTGAATTTGAACCGTTTGAAAATTTGTTGCAAATTCGCATAATAGGCAGCACCGCATACAAACTGGCGAGAGTCGCTGTTGGCTTGTGCGATGCATCGTGGAGTCGCGGGCCTAAGAATGAGTGGGATATTTGTGCCGGTGTGCTGCTCATCACGGAAGCCGGGGGCCGCTGCGTGGACCTAAATAATGCGCCTTTTATTTTTAATCGTCCCAACACACTGGTAAGCGGATTTATCGGCGATAATGACCGGTTGCATAATCGGATCATCTCAACGATAACCCCATATGGCGCTGCAAGGACATGATATTTATAACCTGAATCTTGCATGAAAATTAATGAGATTTTTTAAACGGCTTAATTGGAGCGAGTTTAGACAAAATCAGATAATTATCGTTTTTACCCAAATGTTAAATCGGATAATGATCTTTCTCGTGCAAGATTCAGGTTATAATCTGTTCAACAGCCTTTCGTGAATATTATCAAACCCGCCGTTGGACATGATCAGGATAAGATCACCGGGCCTGGCTTCTGATACTAGAAAATCGATGATCGAATCGGTGTCCGGAAAATAGTGCGCATCCTTGTTGCGGTGTTTGAGGTCGGCCACCAGTTTTTGGGATGAAAACCTTTCGTCAGGTGGAATCTTGTCAAGGCGCGAGGGATTACGGATACATGTAAGATCTGCATCGTCAAATGAAAGCGGATAGATGTCCTGAAACACGTTGCGCATGCTGGAATTGGTTCTGGGTTCGAATACGGCAACCACCCGTCCTTGCGGATAAAACGGTTTGACCGCCCGGAGGGTCTCCCGAACGGCTGTGGGATGATGGGCAAAATCGTCCATCACCGTAACGCCACTTTTTTGACCTCGAACCTCCTGGCGCCGCTTGATGCCTTCAAACATTTCAAAAGCCCTTGCTATTGCCTTTGCCGGGATCATCAAATTATCCGCAATGGCAATGGCGGACAAAGAATTTAACAGATTGTGTTCTCCCACAAGTTTTGTCTTAAAATTTCCAAAAACTGCATTATGCTTTAAAACTTCAAAAAAAGTCCATGGCGGATCAATGGAAACAGCCCCCAGACGCCACAACGCGTTTGCATTTGTGCCGTATTGTACAACCCGGCACTGACTTTTGCAGATTAAATCGGCAACGTTTTTATCATTGTCATATGCAAGCAGGGTGCTCCGGGGAGAAATTCCGGAGATAAAGGAATCAAAGGCCCGTCTTACCTGATTGATATCCTTAAATATATCAGCGTGATCAAATTCAACGCCGGTCAGTATTGCCATGAAAGGATTATAATGCAAAAACTTGGGGCCTTTATCAAAAAAGGCCGTGTCATATTCATCTCCTTCAATGACAATGTAATTCCCTTTTCCAAGCCGATAATTGCTGTTAAAATTTTTTACGATTCCTCCGATCATAAAGACAGGATCAAGGCCGGCGTGATAAAGAATCCAGGCCAGAATTGAAGATGTGGTGGTTTTGCCGTGGGTTCCGGTTATTACAAGCTGCTTTTTATCGGCAGCAACGAATCTGTTGACCGCCTGGGGCATGGAACAAAATTCAAGCCCCATTTGATCCATTTTAACAACCTCGGGATTATCTTTTGATACGGCATTTCCCACAACAACCAAATCCGGTCCGTATGAAACATTCTTTTCATTAAACCCCTCGGCAATTTGAATGCCTTTGTTTGAGAGAAACTCGCTCATGGGAGGATACACTTTGTGATCCGAGCCCGTTACGGTGTAGCCTAAATCCTTTAGCATACTGCCAAGGGCACCCATTCCGGTCCCGCAGATAGCAATCAGGTGTATGCTTTTAACATTTTCGGAAATTTTGTTTTTGTTCAGGTCCATACCTATTCGCCTGGATTTCTAAATAGTGTCCATCAAAAAACCTTTATTTTCTAAAAGTTGTAGAATTTCCCAGTCATTTAATACCTGAATTTTGCACGAGCCGGAGGCTTTCATATGCAAGGCATTTAAGGGTGAAGTCATAGTGAACTATTACGAACCCTTAATAACGAAGCAGATGGAAGCCTCCGGCTTGCCCTTTGGGTAAAACGTATAATTACATGATGTTGTATAAACCTGGCTCAAATAAGTAACCTAAAGATTCTCATTAATTTTCATGCAAGATTCAGGTAATTATTCTCCGGTCACGGGTGGTTTAACGGGAGGCGGACCCGGCGGCGTCGCAGGCTTTGCCTTTCCGAGCGTTTCATAGACTGACAGCAGAAAAATGGTTGCCAGAGGCTGGGTAAAAAGAGACCCGATAAATACGGAGCTTCCAATCGCAGATATTCCTATAAACAGGATAAAAACCACGATGTGGTCCACAATAGACTCTTTTGTAACCATTAAATAACTTTGCTTGACAGCATCAATTAATCCCAGATTTCTGTCTGTCATCAGCGGCAGCATGTAGATGCAGCAGAATGAGACCGCAAGCAAAAACAGTACTCCGGGCAGGAAAAGAAGCATCAGGCCGATCATGGTTATAATGAAGACCACAACACCGAAGCATAAAAGAGGTAAAAAAAGTCTCATTTGTGAAAAAATATCCTGAACCTTGGGCTCGCGTCTCTCTCTTACCAACAGGAGAATGGAATGCATATAGCCGGCCATTGTTACCGGCGCCAGGATACCCAACGTAATAATGCTTATGGCAATCATGGCAAGGGTCATGAATATTAGTGGTGCAATATACTGCAGTGTCATTTTCCAGGCGTTTTCCAGATAATATTTAAAATCCATGAATGTTCCCTCCACAAGGTTGTCAATTATTATATGATTATGTTAAAAACATATAATCAACAAGACATTCCAAGTCAAGCCCTGTCAGCCTAAAAAGATTTTTCCGGCTTGTTCTTGATAGGAACGGCAACTATCCTGCCGAAAATTTTCCACGCAATATTCTATAATTTTGTTTAGGCGGCACAGCTCTTGTCAGGCCAAAGCGGCGCGTGGCTTCGGATGTGAAGAAGTATTTAGTGTCCATCCATAAACGGCATCTTTCGGCCCCCGGCGGCGTTCTCGCTCGTTTTCAATCCTCGAAATAGCACGCTATGCCTGCGGTTGAAAACTCGCTTGAGCCTTGCCGGAAACCAAAATCTACCATTTCTGGATGGACACTATTTAATATTTTCTTGACACACTGAAGCCATTTCGACATACTCTTACATTTTAATAGCAAGTTTTTTTTCAATATGTTAACTTTATACTTTCTAACATCTCAATAAGTTATGAGGTCGGGTCCATAGGATCGTTTAATAGACCAGAACTCATTGAGAAGTGACTAAACTTTTATAGTACCTGGGAGTTGTCCTGAAACATCATCTGATGTCGACAAGTTATAAAAATGATAAAAAGTTCACCATCCGGGAAATGATTGAGGCTCTCCTGGAGGAGAACCGGTCCTTGGTGCAACGCCTGAGTGATAAAGCCGTACAAGATTTTATCCGGAGAATATTGGATGCCGGGTCCATTTTTTTCTGTGCTCAAGGAAGAGCCGGTTTTATCCTTCGCTGTTTTTGTATGCGCCTGATGCACCTGGGCTTTACGGTGTATTTTTGTGGTGAAACCATTACTCCGGCCATTACCCGTGATGATTTGCTTATCGTCCTGAGTGGATCAGGAGAGACGCCGTCGACGTTAGAATCGGTGAAGAGTGCTAAAAAATACCACGCCAGAACCTACGGGATTTTGGGAAATATGGAATCCAGAATCGCCTCGCTTGTTGATACAAGCATCCATATTCCCGGAACCACCAAGCTTTGCCGTAAGGGGGAGCCTCATTCATTACAAATGGCCGGCTCCCTGTTTGAACAATCCGCCTTTCTTTTTTTAGAGGCGATCGTACTGGAAATTTACCAAAAAAGAAAAAAAAATGTCGGCAGCGTTTCATCACGACATGCCGTCATTGAATAAAGGAGGAAACATGAAACCAGTTCTGCAGTTGGCGTTAGATTTTGTAGATTTGAAACGGGCCTTAAAAAACGCCCAGGCCGGCATTGCCGGCGGGGTTGACTGGCTTGAGGCAGGCACGCCGCTCATCAAGAGTGAAGGCCTCCATGCCGTACGGGAGTTGCGAAGACTTTTTCCTGACAAAACCATTGTGGCGGATATGAAGATCATGGATGCCGGTCGAACTGAGGTTGAAACTGCAGCCAAAGCCGGTGCCAATATCGTGGATGTGCTTGGCGCATCCAGCGATGCGACCATTCGGGAGTGCATCCAGGCAGGCAAGAACTACGGCGCCAAAATAGTCGTCGACATGATAGCGGTTAAAGATGTGGTGCCAAGAGCCAAATTCGCTGAAGATTTAGGCGCGGACATTGTAACGGTCCATTGTGCCATTGACGAACAAATGGAAGGAAAAGATCCTTTCGAAATTTTACGACAGGTCAGCCAGGCGTTGACAATTCCGGTGGGAGTAGCCGGGGGCATCAATTCCGAAACCGCCGCCAAAGCCGTGGAGGCCGGCGCTTCTATAGTCATTGTAGGCGGGGCCATTAGCAAGGCTATGGACCCTGAACAGGCATCCAGAGAAATCCGCAGGGGCATCGATACCGGTGAGAGTATCAGTACTACCCTTTTTAAGAGAAAAGGAGAAGAGCAAATAAAGGAAATGCTGGAACTGGTATCGTCGGCCAATCTTTCCGATGCCCTGCACCGGGGTGGAGTTTTGCAAGGAATTCGACCGCTTTTTCCCGGCATCCGAATGGTGGGCCGTGCGGTTACCGTAAGAACGTATCCGGGAGATTGGTCCAAACCGGTCCAGGCCATTGATGTAGCCGAACCCGGTGATGTTATCGTCATTGACGCCGGTGGAGCGGGACCGGCCCTCTGGGGAGAACTGGCAACCCATTCGGCCGTGCAAAAGGGTCTGGCCGGGGTGGTCATTGACGGCGCCCTCAGAGACAGTCCGGAAATAATAGAGATGCAATTTCCGGCTTTCAGCAGACTTGTCATGCCCAATGCTGGAGAGCCCAAAGGATTCGGAGAAATCGGAGTTCCGATTACGGTGGGTAATATGCACATAGAGCCCGGAGACTGGTTGTTGGGCGACTATGATGGGGTTGTGGTACTACCGCGCGCCATGGCAGTGGAATATGCCAACCGGAGTATGGATGTGCTTGAAAAGGAAAATCGCATCCGGGAAGAAATCAAAGAAGGGAGCACCCTGAGCAAGGTGACCGAACTTTTGCGCTGGGACAAAAAATAACGGATGATACAGTTAATCAGGGGATTTAAAGATATCCTTCCCGGGGAAGTAGAACTCTGGCAATATATCGAAAAAACCGCCCGGTCTCTTTTTGAAGATTTCGGTTTTAAGGAAATTCGTATTCCCATTATGGAGCGTACGGAACTGTTTGCCAGAAGCATTGGTGAAAATACCGATATTGTGGAAAAAGAAATGTACACCTTCCCGGATAGAAAAGGGAGTCTCATCACCTTGCGACCGGAGGCAACAGCATCTGTTTGTCGTTCCTATATCCAGCACAAACTGTATTCAACGGATCCGGTCCAAAGATATTTTACCATCGGTCCCATGTTTCGACGGGAAAGGCCCCAAAAGGGTAGATACCGGCAGTTTTACCAGCTCAATGCCGAAATTTTTGGGGTGGATTCTCCGTTGGTTGATGTTGAGCTGATCTTTCTGCTGGTAACCTTATTTTCAAGACTGTCTGTTTCCGATGTTGAAGTACATATCAACTCGCTGGGTTGTCCGGAATGCCGCCCAACGTTCAAAGCCGTGCTTACCGATTTTCTGACATCTTCCAGCGGAAGCCTTTGTTCAGACTGTGTCCGGCGAAAAGACCGGAATCCATTACGGGTGCTCGACTGCAAGGTACCTGCCTGCAGAAAGGCCATGGCGCATGCACCGTCTATTCCGGATTATTTATGTCCGGCATGCAGCCAACACTTTGAAACCGTTAAGACAACCCTTAACGCAATGAACGTCCCGTTTACCATCGATAAAAGGCTGGTCCGGGGCCTTGACTATTATACCCGAACCACTTTCGAAATTCAGACCGGCTCATTAGGCGCCCAGAGTGCTGTGGCAGGCGGCGGCAGATACGATGGCCTGGTTAAGGCCCTTGGCGGACCCCATACCCCGGCAACCGGTTTTGCCATCGGTTTTGACCGGTTGGCGGAAATTACAGGACTGAATCGTAATGATTTTATCAAAACGCCGGATATTTATTTGGCTGCACTGGGTAAAAAAAGCCTGTCCCTTGCCTTTGAATGGAAATCTGCGCTATGCCTTGAGGGGATTAAAACCGAGATGGATTTTGGCGATAAAAGTTTAAAAAGCCAAATGAAACGGGCAGACCGACTGGGGGCAACACATGTTCTGATCATCGGCGATAATGAGATTAAACAAGGATCGGTTATCTTGCGTAATATGACCACCAAAGAACAGGTAAGTATTCCCATCGAACATGTTGTGGAAAATATAAAAGCGAACTTAAGGAGTTAATTCATTGTCAGACAAACTTGGAGATATGAGAAAAACCCATACCTGCTGTGAACTTGGAGCAGATGATGTTGGTACGGAAGTGGTACTCATGGGTTGGGTCCAGCGCCGAAGGGATCACGGCGGAGTGATTTTCGTGGACCTGCGCGACAGGGAAGGAATTACACAGGTTGTTTTCAACCCCGAAGTCAGCCCCAAGGTCCATGAAAAAGCCCATGCCATTCGAGGTGAATATGTGTCGATAAAAGACTGCAAGGCATGACCAATCCCAAATTGAAAACCGGTGAGATAGAAGTCTTTGCCACGGAACTTAAAATATTCAATACAGCCGAAACCCCACCGTTTATGATTGAAGACAATCTGGAGGTTTCGGAAAATATTCGGCTGAAATTCCGTCACATCGATTTGCGGCGACCCCTTTTGCAAAAAAACATCATCAAAAGGCACGCGGCTTCCGCTTCCATCAGACAATATTTGAACACTCTCGGGTTTATCGATATTGAAACACCCGTGCTGACCCGCAGCACACCCGAAGGTGCAAGGGACTATCTGGTGCCCAGCCGGGTGAACCCGGGTCTGTTTTATGCCTTGCCCCAGTCCCCCCAGATCTTCAAACAACTGCTAATGATATCCGGGTTTGACCGGTACTATCAGATTGTAAAATGTTTCAGAGAAAACGATGTGATGGACATTACAGAAAACATGATGGTCACTCTATTCAAGGATGCTCTGGACGTGGACCTTAACATCCCATTCCAGCGTCTTTCCTACGATGATGCGGTTGGCCGTTTTGGGCTGGACAAACCCGATATTCGGTTTGCACTGGAACTTGTGGAAATTTCGGACATTGTGCAGGACACGGGTTTCAAGCTCTTTTCTAATGTGGTTAAAAAGGGGGGAATCGTCAAGGCGCTGAATGCCAAAGGATGCATTAATTTTACACGCAAAGAGATAGACGATTTGACCGAATTTGTTTCCATTTACAGGGCTAAAGGCCTGGCATGGATCAAGGTGCGTGAAGATTCCTGGCAATCGCCGATCGCGAAATTCTTTACCGACGATGAAAAACAGGCGCTTGCAGAGCGTATTGATATGCAGCCCGGCGATTTGGTGTTTTTTGTGGCCGATCAGCCCAAGATTACCAACGAGGCCTTAGGACATCTTCGAAACTTTTTGGGGAAGAAACTGGGCATGGTAGATGAAGACACATTCAGTTTTGTCTGGATTACCCGGTTCCCATTGCTGGAATTTGACGAAAACGAAAAACGGAACCAGGCGTTGCACCATCCTTTTACGGCGCCTCTGGACGAGGATTATGACCTGCTGGAGAAAGACCCGCTTTCCGTCAGATCCAAGGCGTATGACCTGGTGTTAAACGGTTCGGAGATCGGCGGAGGGAGCATTCGTATTCATGAAAGAAAATTGCAGGAAAGGGTGTTTACAGCACTGGGAATGGATCGGGAAACCTATGAGGAAAAATTCGGATTTCTGCTTTCGGCTTTAGACTCCGGAGCCCCGCCCCACGGAGGGATCGCCATCGGTTTTGACCGACTGGTAATGATTTTGTGCGCACAGCCTTCCATCCGGGACGTCATTGCCTTCCCAAAAACTCAGAAAGCGGCATGCCTGCTGACCAATGCCCCCGCTCAAGCAGACAAAGTCCAGCTGGAAGAACTTAATTTAAGAACAAAAAAGCTCAAATCTGGTAGGAGGTAGCCGAATAGGCTACCCCCTCCCTACAGAACGGCTCGTACCGGCCAGGTAAGCCGCTCCTCGATTAGCGACTGAATGTTAATTCAAGAGATTGTTGCT
>JAFDEW010000044.1 GCA_019310125.1 Deltaproteobacteria bacterium
TCATGCGCTCTCCCAGCTGAGCTACAGCCCCAAATAAAAAAAATTAACAAAACCTGACAAATGTGTCAATAAATATTTTATAAGGTTTTGTGACCGGAAGGTGTTGACAAAATTAAAGATAGAAAATAGTATTAATTTTTTATAATTTACAACATCTTGTATATATAAGATTTTTTAACTACATGGTTTTGGCTGGTGTAAAACGGGTGGTTTTGTAAAAAGTCAAAAAATGCTCCATGTCGCTTTAAAAAATCCGATTTAGACGGTTTCGTAAAAAGTTCAAATTCCCCCGCTAAACATAGGCGGGATAAAAAGGCGTCGCAAATTTTGCAATCGTGAGGCGTACTTATCGTACGTTGAATGATTACGAAATGCAGCACAACGCAGAAATTGGACTTTTTACGAGACCGTCAAGAATAGAGACTTTTGCAAGAGGTAAAGCATGACTCCAAATAACTTGCCAAGATTTATTAGACAATCGGCAGCAAATACGCCTCCTAAGACCGAACAAACCGGAATGTATAAGGATTTTGATGCTACAGAGCTCTATTGTTCAAAGTGCAAACGTCCGGTTCCGGTCCGCAAACGACTTCTGCTTGTTCTGCCCGAAGGTGACAAGTATGAATATTTGTGTGCATTTTGTTTAGAGACTGTGGGGACAAAGATCGATCGACAGGTGAAGCCTGTTTCGGTAATAATTTAAATCGCATATTTGAATGAACAATATTGATGAACTCGTAAAAAGTAAAAATTGAGACGGCAAAGTAAAAAGTTCAAGTTCCCCCGCCAAACATAAGCGGGATAAAAAGGCGTCGCGAATTTCGCGTTCACTGCGGCGTACTTATGTACGCCGCAGTGAACGCGAAATGAGGCGCAACACGAGAATTGGACTTTTTACGAAGCTGTCAATATTGAGAAGTATAAACAGAGAGGAAATATATGCTCAGGTTCATGCGGCAACAAGCGGGTAACTGGTTAATCAAAGTACTTTTAGGCGCTATTGTTATTGTATTTGTATTCTGGGGGGTAGGAAGTTTCAGGGAACAAAGAGGTGGCAGGGTTGCGCTGATTAATGGAGATCCGGTCACACTGGATGAATATAGGGAAGCATATAATAATCTAATTGAACGGCTACGCAATAGATTTGGAAATAATTTGAATGAAGATATGATTAAGATGCTTCGGGTAAAAGAGCAGGCTTTGAATCAACTTATTGACAACAAGCTCTTGGTTCAGGAAGCCAGGAGGTTGAAGTTTCGTGTTTCAGACAAGGAGCTTGCCCATGCAATTTTGCAAATTGAGGCATTTCAGAGAGCCGGTGTATTTGATAAGCGCATATATCAAAATGTGTTGAGTCGTCTCAGAATGACCCCCGAAGAATTCGAGATTGCCCAAAGAGAGGCCATGATTATTGAGAGAGTAACAGATCTCATTACAAACAGCGTTAAAGTTTCAGACTCGGAAGTCAAAGAATGGATTAACTGGACCCATGCATCGGTAAATATCGATTTCGTACGGTTTGATTCCGACAAATATAAGGATATCGAACCGTCCACCCAAGAAATAAAAACATTTTATGAAACGCATAAAGAAAATTATAAAACAGATGAGATGGTGAAAGTTCGATACCTGCATTTTGACCCGGATAGATATCAATCTGAAGTTTCAATTTCTGACCAGGAACTACAGGATTATTTTAATGAAAACCAGGAAGAGTTTAAAACACCGAAAACGGTTGAAGCCCGACATATTTTGCTAAAAGTCGATCAGAATGCCGCTCCTGAGGATGTTGAAAAGGCAAGAAAAAAAGCTTTAAATATCCTGAAGATGGCCAGAGAAGGAAAAAAATTTGATGAACTGGCTAAAAAATATTCAGAAGGACCAACCCGAGACAGGGGAGGATACCTGGGTACATTCAAAAGAGAGTCCATGGTCAGACCCTTTGCCGACAAGGCCTTTTCAATGAAAGCCGGGGAAATCAGCGAACCCGTTCGCACGCGGTTCGGATGGCATATTATCAAAGTTGAAAAGGTAAATGAAGCATCCGTCTTATCTTTTGATGAAGCCAAAAAGAAAATACAAAAAAAATTAATCGAAGGTAAAGCAAAAAGTCTTGCGTACGACGAAGCAGAGGCGGTTTCTGATGTTTCTTTTGAAGGGGATGATCTTTTAAAATCAGCAAAACAACGAAACTTGAATATTTTGACAACAGACTTTTTTACAAAAAAAGGTCCGGAAAAAGGAATCAAAAACCCAGCAAAGTTTGCATCGGTCGCCTTTAATCTTACGATTATGGAAATTACCGATATACAGGAATTTGAAGACGGATATTATATACTTCAGGTGATCGAAAAGATTCCCCAAAAAATTCCGGAACTAAATCAAGTCAAGGAAAACGTCCGGGTTGATTTAATACAGGAAAAGCAGGAAGCAAAAGCCAAAAAGGATGCAACGACTTTTCTGACTGCTTTAAAAAGCGGAAAATCCATGATCACGGAAAGCAAACAGTTTAATTTAACTCCAACAACAACAGGTTTTTTTAAACGCAATGATTCGATTCCTAAAATTGGATTTGATCGAGAGGTTTCCAAGGAGGCTTTTCAACTGTCACCTGAAAAAAAATTGCCGGAAAAACTCATAAAAGGTGCAAAAGGATATTATGTTATCCAGTTCAGGGATAGAAAAACACCGGAATTTGAAGAGGTCGACAAGGAAAAAACATCGATAAAACAAAAATTGCTGCAGCAAAAGAAAACCAGGGTCATTGATGCGTTTCTGGCGCAAATAAGAAGCAACAGTGAAATTACCATCAAAGAAGGGTTTTTGGAATAGTTCGAATATTCTTCAGAAATACCGGGATAAGCCGGGCTTTTTAAGAAATGAGAACTATTCCCCGATGATTTTGACTAAAACCCGTTTACGTCGCTTTCCGTCAAACTCTCCGTAGAATATTTGCTCCCAGGTTCCAAAGTCGAGCCGGCCTTGTGACACCGCCACAACCACCTCGCGTCCCATGATCTGCCTTTTCATATGTGCATCTGCGTTGTCTTCTCCCACGTTGTGCCGGTACTGTGAAACCGGTTCATGAGGCGCCAGCTTTTCAAGCCAGACGTCATAATCATGATGAAGACCGGATTCATCGTCATTGATGAATACCGACGCGGTAATGTGCATGGCGTTACAGAGTACCAGGCCCTCGGTGATTCCGCTTTCCTTAAGGCAGGCTTCGACCTGAGGGGTAATATTAATCAGTGCACGCCGTGTCGGCACTTGGAACCACAATTCTTTTCGATAACTTTTCATTGGACGATCCTCCGTTAAGATTCCTCGATTATTTTTGAAATAATATTATATTGTCGGTTTGGTTTCAATGATTATATCCTGTGACGGCATTAAATGGCGATTGGAAAGAGAAACCCGCCGTGGTGGAGCGTTCTCCCTATATTGGGGCTCAAGTGCATTTGCCCTGTTTTGAATGAGCCCTTGGATGTACATTTCGGAATAAATCTGTTAATTGACGGTATGAATGAGCAAGAAAAAATTAAATTCAGGGCTACTGACTTGGCGTAAATTCAAATTCAAAATATTTTAATGAAGAATTTACACCTTGAGGGCATATAAAAGATGAACGTCGAACATCGAACGTT
Organism: Deltaproteobacteria bacterium; assembly: GCA_019310125.1. Taxonomy (GTDB): domain Bacteria; phylum Desulfobacterota; class Desulfobacteria; order Desulfobacterales; family UBA11574; genus S5133MH16. The sequence goes on from JAFDEW010000044.1 coordinate 3,648, forward strand.
GAACATCGAATAATGTATTCTACAATTTATAGTAAAGACAAAGCCAAGCGCCTTCCACATTCGACGTTCGACGTTGAACGTTCGATGTTCGATGTTCAAATTGTTGCATCTGAAATTACAACTAAACCTTCATATCACGTTGAAATTACATATACAGGTCAGGAGTTCTGAAATTAGCGAGACAAAAAGATGGAAATTAGAGGTTCTATGAGCATAAAAAAAAACAACCGGTTCAATCGGCTTCACAACAGAAAAAATTTTGTAACCGCCGTTGTCGCAAATAGTGCCGGAGAAATTTTTGACCTTAGCGGATATGCTGCCGTGGGCATGGCCGGTTCTTGTCTGGTGCCCCTGACGCTCCATGAAACCATGAATATGCCTTTTGGCGGGGAACTCATGTATATGCCGGATAGAAAGCCGATCTTGTACAATATGGAAAACAGCAGGATCGAGATTGTGAGTGAAAATCCATATGCACCCGGTGAAATAATATACCCGGTTGCCGCGTTTAATTCGCCCGGCTATGTTATTTCTTATGTAAGCGCTTATAAAGAAAACAGCGGCGCCGGATATCTCCCCCTTTTTTCATACGGGGCGGTAGGATGGCACAGGGGAAGGTTCAGATCTGCCGTAATACAGGTGGATAAAGAAAAGCGTCAGGATTTGAGACGGATGAAACTCGAAGATATCATTGACGGTGTCAAACGGATGAAAAAAAAGATGCCGGATAACCGGCTCAGGAAGCATCTGGAAAAATGTGCTCTGGAATACGGTTGTCCGGCAGCCAAAAATTTCTTTCTGGGAAGATACGAAGCACCGCTGCCCACGTCCGAGATATGTAACGCCAGCTGCCTGGGCTGCTTGTCGTTACAGCACAAAGGAGAGATTCCCCACAGCCAGGACAGAATTTCTTTTAAACCGTCACCCCAAGAGATTGCTGGAATCTCTCTTGAACATATCGGGCGGGTGAAAACAAGTGTTGTCAGTTTCGGGCAAGGGTGTGAGGGAGAACCCTTGCTGGCCGCCGACGTCATTGTCCCGGCCATAGAAAAGATACGTTCGGCTACCGGCCGAGGCACCGTTAACATGAATACCAATGGAAGCAGACCCGACATTTTGAAAAAACTTTTTGATGCGGGTCTTGACAGCATGCGTATCAGTATCAACAGTGTTAGAAAAGAATGCTATGATGCATATTTTCAACCCAAAGGGTATGGGTTTTCCGATGTATTAAAAAGTATCGATGTTGCAATTGGCCGGGGCAAATTTGTATCTATAAACTATCTCAACTGTCCCGGGTTTACCGACACCCCTGAAGAAGTGCACGCGTTGACCCGATTTTTAAATCAGCATCCCATAAACATGATCCAGTGGCGGAATTTAAATTTTGACCCGAAAAGATATTGGAAGGTGATGTCCAATGCTGCACCGCAGGGCAGCCCTCTGGGAATGAAAAATATTCTCCGACAAACAAAAGAGTCTTTTCCGAATTTAATGTACGGTTATTTTAATCCGCCAAAAGAAAAGTTTACCCTAACCCGGATAAACCGGAACCAAAAATATTTGCCACCAAGACACTAAGACACAAAGGATATATTAATTATTCTTTCTTCGTGCCTTGGTGCCTTAGTGGCTAAACGTTTACTGCAGATTATAGATATGAAATGGATACAAGTAACGGTTATTTTTGATTTTGAAGATAAGCAATTGGCAACAGATCTTATTGCCGATATTTTTTATGAACAGGGAATAACGGGTCTGGTTGTGGAAGCGCCGGATATTGAACATCCGGAAGATTGGGGGAAAGATGCCATAACGCCCGACCATTATTCGGTTATCGGCTATCTTCTCCATGATGAGCAATCCGAAAAGCAGCTTAAAATAATTCAAGAAAATCTGGTAAGTCTCGAAAACAAAAACGGGATAATATATAAAATTGTTTGTTCTGATGTTGATGAATCAGACTGGGCACATCAATGGAAAGCCCATTTCCGGCCCGAGAAAATCACCGACACGATCGTAGTAAAACCCACATGGACGGAATATTCCGGAAAAAATGATGAAGTTATTCTTGAGATCGATCCTGGCATGGCATTTGGCACCGGAATCCATCCCACAACCCGCATGTGCATCGCAATGATTGAAAAATATCTGAAACCGGGGGATTCTTTTCTGGATGTGGGAACCGGTTCAGGCATCCTTATGGTTGCAGCAGCAAAGCTTGGAGCAGGCAAAGTATGGGGCACGGACAATGATGAAGTTGCCGTGGATGTGGCCGGTAAAAATTTGATACAAAACAGAATCCCAACGGCAACCTTTAATGTCATAACCGGCAACCTTTTAGAAAACATCGGGGCACGGTTTGATGTTGTTGCTGCCAATATAACCTCAAAAACTATTCTACTACTGCTTGATGATATCCAAAAAGTTCTGGTCAAAAACAGTATATTTGTTTGCTCGGGTATTATTGAAGAAGATAAGAATAAGGTGATTCAGAAAATAGAAAATTTGGGTTTTGAAGTCATAGAGATACTTACAAAAGAAACCTGGGTTTCCATTGCCTCTATATTACGTTAAAATATACCGGTACCGTTTCGGCAACGCCGATTGATCAACAATAGATCTAATTGAGAAATCGGGGAGTTTTTCCTTAAAACCTTTAAATAAAGCGGAATGAATGATCAGCAACGAAATCGTACACTGTTTGAATGCATTAGGGATCGTTGCGAAAGAACAGCGTCTTTTTCGAATTCGCACTTAAAAGATAAAAAATTTGATCCACCTAACCCATTTATTTTACGATTTAAACACTGTTCTTTCGTTACGAGCCCTTATGTATGAGTTTGTACGATGCAGTTGCTGATTATTTATGGAGCGGTTGAATTAAAAAAAACTCCCCGACCCCTTATCTAATTATACTTAGAAGAAGCGGCGGCATTCGTTTCAGGTTTTATACGCTAACCCACCGGGCCTTTTGAATCCCATCGTAATCAAGAAATTCGACTTCCAGCTTATATCCGTCTCAAACGGTTAGGCCATGATAATGCTACATATTTTGAGGCACAACCGAAGAATGATGATCGATGATATACCACTCCCCATCGCTGTCCTTTCGATAAACAAATGTATACCGAGCGGGTATGCCCATCATTTTATCATCTTTATTATAAAAAAATGTGTAATAACCGGAGTTTACGGCAATGTCCCCATACACTCTTACCATGGGTTTGTAATAGATGGCATTTAAATTTTTCAACCCCATGAAATGTTTAAAATAATTCTTTGTTCCTTTAGGAGTTGTCCGCATAAAAGGGGAAACCGTGCCCCAGAAGACGGCATCTTTGGCATACAATTTTGCCACGGTTTCCGGATCCGTGGTGGTAACGGCCTCAATCCATTTGTCCATGGCCTTGAGGACGGACTGTTGTTCTTTAGTGAATTGTTGGGAAGCTCCCTTTTGATCGATTAAAACGTCGTTAGTTTTTTCCATGTCAGCGGCTCCTTTTGATATTATTTGATTTAAAAATACAGTTCAAAGTATGGTCATAAATTTTACACTCGCCAATAACACAACAAATCATTTGTTTCAACTCGAACCTTCCGACAATCCAGGGTAAACGAATTTGATTTTGCTATAGCGTAGCGAGGGCGTGTTTCTCTTGGAAACCGAATGACTGCTTGAAGGGCTTTAGCACGCGTTAGCCAGAGACGAACGAAATTATGACTTAAAAAATTAATAGGATAATTTAGAAACAATAGGATTACCAGACATATTTCCCCACCACAGCTTTAACTCTATGGATAAAGCTGAGTTTAAACGGCGCCATAACCTGTTCGCTTTTATCAATATCCGCATGGAGCCGCTGACGCAGTTTCTTAAGAAACAAATCATCGCGCGAACCGTGGACGAACAGGGTTACCTCCCGGCTGGTTCGCATGCTTCGCGGGGTTAGGTTGGCCGATCCAACGGCGGCAATTTCTCCATCGGACAACACCACTTTGGCATGACTCATGTGAGGATAAAGAAATATTTTTAGGTCGGTTTCAGACCCTGAGTCGAACAGACGGTTAATCGTGGCCATGTTGGCATAACCGTGGGTGTCAGGCTTTTTGGGCAGTACGATATCTACGCTGATTCCTCTTTGGGCGGCCCGGCTCACGGCGTCTATGACTTTGCCGTCGGAAAAATACGCATGTTCTATGATAAGGCTTTCACTGGCGTTATCGATCATCTGGATTAGTGCGGTGCGAATTTCTGTGGCCCTTCTATCGTTTACCGCTACCACAAAAGGTGACGGGTTCGGCCAGGGCAAGCTTTTCACAACTAAATCTGAAAAATACGTTGTCCATTGCCTGCCCCGGATCAACACCATGTAGTCATGCCATTGGGAATAGTATTCTTCGCTGATGTTCATGCCACCGAAGATCGCAAGGCGCTCGTCCACGATAAAATACTTGCTGTGGTCTGTGTCTGCAAACACATCGACATCCACGTCTATGTTTTCATATCCCCTCAATCCGTCCTTTGTAAAAACCGGGCTCATCTTACCCCTTGCCATATCGCCAAACTCAAAAAAGGTTCCCAGCGCATCTTTTCTGACCATAACTTTTACACCGCGATCGGCCGCAGCTTTGAGTCCGGCCACAATTCTCCGTCCTATGGCATCGTCTTTCCATATGAATATTTGAACGAAAATCGAAGATCGGGCACCATCAATTGCCCCAAGAATTTCATGGAATGCTTCCTTACCGTCCACGAGAAGCTCAAGCTGACTCAAGTCCTGGGCCGAGGTGGCGAAAAAATCTTGAGAGAGTGCCGTCTCCGGCTCGGGGCCAAGCCCCATTGGATTGAACACAAAGATTACGGCGGCAGTCAGAATGGCCAGCGTCAGACTGAAACCCCATAGCAATGTTGATTTAGAAACTCGCATCATTATTCTTTCTGTCAGGCATAACGTGTACGTTGAGATAAAATTGCGGGTAAAATGCCGGCACACTGTAAAAAATTTCCGGATCCAGGTTTGAAATCGTTTTCGCGCTTTTTTTTCAAAAATTGCATGTGCCCATAACCATAAATTATAATTGATATCTTATCGATTTTCAATTAACTTCTATGTTATGAAATGGTTTATTGTTTCAATGGGTTTATTCCTGGCGGGTTATGCCGGTTGCCCCGGAAGTATGGCAGAGGGGAAGATATTCATGATTGACATGGAAAAAACGGCTGAACGACTAAAGGACCACCTGAGAATGCTAACGCAGACCATTGGGGAACGCAGTGTCTTGTTGCCTGAAAACCTTAAAAAGACTCAAGAATACATCGAGACATTCTATCAAGGCATCGGCGTACCGGTACATTGCGAATACTACCCCTACCGGAATTATACGGCTGCAAATGTGGTGGCGGAAATCTCTTTTTGTGACACCCCAACAAAACATTATCTTGTGGGAGCACATTACGATTCGGTGGCCGGGACGGTGGGCGCTGACGACAATGCCAGTGCCATTGCCGTCCAACTGGAGACTGCGCGGCATTTAAACGCACTGAAAGGGAATCAAGAACTGAACCTGGCAGTGAAATTCGTTTCCTTTACTCTGGAAGAACCGCCGGCCTTTGGCACACGGCATATGGGAAGCAGGGTGTATGCAATGAAGGCCTGGAAACAAAAAGAACATATAGACGGTATGATTTGTCTGGAGATGGTCGGCTACACTTGCCATGATCCGGGCTGCCAGAGCTATCCGTTTCCATTGATGTTTTTAGGCTATCCCAAGCAGGGAAACTTTATCGGCATTGTGGGCAATCTAAGCTCTAAAGGTTTTACAGAGGCATTAAACCGGGCTTTTTGTAGAAACCCGGATCTTCCTGTGGTTAAGCTGACGGTTCCATTGGGAGGGTATCTGCTTCCTTCTGTGAGACTCAGCGACCATTCATCATTCTGGGATCGGGGATATAAGGCGGTCATGATTACAGATACGGCGTTTTTCCGAAATCCCCATTATCATAGGGCATCAGATACCATGGACAGGCTGGACTACCGCTTTATGGCCCAACTGGTGAAGAGTTTGATTCTATTCTTTTGTCCTCAATGATTGATACTTTTCTATGGAAAACTTAAGCCATGCCAAAAGCAACCTTCCGTTTTTATGAGGAATTAAATGACTTTCTTCCAAATCACAGAAGAAAAACTGATTTTGAAGCAACGTTTAAAGGGAAACGGTCAATAAAAGATATGATAGAAGCACTCGGAGTTCCTCATACGGAAATCGACCTTATTTTGGTGAACGGAAATTCAGTGGATTTTAATTACATTCTCCAAGATGAAGACCGCGTAAGCGTATATCCTGTTTTTGAATCTCTCAATATTACAAATGTTACCCGACTTAGAAAATTACCGCTTCGCAGGAACAAATTCGTAGCTGATATCAATCTTGGGGATATCGTTAAATATATGAGAGTGCTGGGACTTGATTTATATTACCATCCCTTATTTTCCACCCGTGAAATAATTGAAATATCCAAAAGAGAAAACAGAATAATACTAACAAAAAGCAGAAAACTTCTTAAATTCAAAGAGGTAAGCCATGGAATTTTTATACGCCCGGGCACAACCACGGAACAGATAAGACGAATCATAGATTGCCTGGATATAAAAGATAACATAAACCCTTTTTCAAGATGTCTTGGTTGCAACACCCTGTTAAATATCGTACCAAAGGAAAAAATCTTAGATAGAATTCCTCCAAAGACAAAAGAGTTCTGCGATGAATATTTTCAATGCCCATCCTGCGATAAAATTTATTGGAAAGGAACTCATTTTATTCACATGAAAAAGGTTGTCAGGCAAATACTCGACCATCCAGAATCTTAATGCTTCAAATCTGACGGCTTTGTAAAAACAGGATTTATTTGACCTGACACCAGCAAAGCATGATATTTGTATTTATATTATTTTTGTAATTAGTGTCCATCCAGAAACTGGCTATTTTGGAGCCTCGAGGTCTCTGGGAAAAAATTACTTCTCTTAAACGACGATAAGAAAATACATTTTTGTACAATGAAAATCATAAACAGCAAAAAACTGCAGATTTTAGACAAGCGTATCCTGTATTTTTTAAGTTTATTTAAAAAAGCGTTAGACAGCTGCCGCCAATTTCTTTCTGGCCATGGTCAGGAGATTGGCCGCCACGACCGACGCCAGCACATAACATTTAAAAGAATCAAACCCTTTCCATGTGCAACGCGTCAGCCCGAAGCTGCGCTTGAGCCACGAAATTCCAGATTCGATGCCGGCTCGAAACCGTCGCAACTTCTTGTAGACATATTCACTGCGGCACATGTCGGTCTCTTTAAGACCGCGCTTTTTAGCAAAACAGACGTCCTTAATCTTTCGTTTTTTGGCTTTCAACAAATTATCTTTAGAAGCAAAGCCGCCATCTAAAGCTACTTTCAAAGGATAGCGGCCATAGATCTGTTCCTGGCGATCAAGCATCTGTTCAACCAACTCAGTATCGGCCGGATTGCCTTCCAGGACCACACAGTCCAGAATCAGATTTGAGGCTCCTCCGGTCAGGCAGATCTTATGACCATAATGGGTGTCCCGTTTATCTTTGATGATAATATCGGTATGTTCTTCGAAAATGGAGACGACCTTTTGATGGGCCGGTACTATTTCGTCCTGGATTACCCGCCTATAGGTTTGGTCGTAAACCTGCTCTGATAAAGCGGTGTAATGCTTGATTTCATCGAGTAATTCAAACGATTGAATATGTGATGAGTGTTGCTCCAATATACCTTCGGCTTTTCTGGCATAGCCTATAATTTTGCGGGTATACTTGAGCAAATCCTCATAGAGGGGCTGACGCTGTTTACTGTTTTTTGCATACTGGATGCCGATCATTCTCCGTTTAGCAACACGCTGATGATCGGAGAAAATAATCTGGGCTCCAAATTTGTCCCGGGCTTTTTTCAGTAAACGGGTTAACACCCGAACACAGTCCCATAGCTGGGCTGAATCCAAAGGATTATGAATATTCGACTCGACCACCGTACAATCGATGCGAACCTTTCGACCTTTTTCGATTTTTTCGTCTTTGGCATGGCCTAGCAGATCGCGAAAAATCGCCTCCCAGGTTTCTTCGGAAATGCGTTTAATATTTGCGTTGAGAGCCGATTTCCGGAAACCTTTATCGGCAAAACCAATCCTGCAAAATCGCCGGAGACAGCGGGAATCATAAATATGAAAAGCCAGTTGCTCATAGGTGAACTCGAAAAGACGCATAACAATGGCAGCCCGGAGGATCTGATCAGCACTCATACCGTTTGCTCCGGTTCGACGTTTGATTATTTTCCCCCTATTAAGGTCTTGCAGAACGTAGTCACAAATGGTAGGAGTATTATCGATAATTTTGCTGATGGCCTCCAACTCAATTTGCTGAGGATGATCGGATGCTGGTTCCATAAGCGGCAATTGTTTTTGTTGTTTTTCGCGCATTTTGTGTGTAGCCCATTTCTCGCTTTTGTAGTAATTTTAGGTGTTTGTCAAAATTCCTTATACTGCATCAGAAGAAAAAATGCTACCATAAAATGCGCTTTTTTTATTTATACCAAATAGTTGCAACCCCGGATGGACACTAATTAGTATATACCGGCAATGTCAGGTTTTGAAACGCACGATTTTTATGAGATAATCTCAATTTATCTGCAATTTTTTAATTTTGGGGGAACCACAATATATTGTGTCCACCTTATTTATTTCGATTGAGAAATATTGATCGAATCCCACGTTGTTTTTTTATATGAACCACTGAGCACTATTTAAGGAGTGTTATGAATAAGAAATTAATTATTATCGGTATCGGAATTGTTGGTGTTCTATTGCTGTGGATAGGGATTTCAATTTATCCGGACTGGTTGTGGTTTGAAAATTTGGGCTTTTCGCCTGTTTTCTGGACCATGCTGTTGAGCAAATTCGGGTTTGGATTGATGGTCTGGCTGCTTTTGGCCCTGATCATCGGTATGAACATTTACGTCGCCAATCGTTTAAACCCGGGCATCGGGACAGGGGGGAATTTTAAAGTTGCCGACGATTATGTTTCCCAATCCGGCCTTT
>JAFDEW010000287.1 GCA_019310125.1 Deltaproteobacteria bacterium
TGTATATCCGGCCAATTCAAGGCTTGCAGAATTTAGGTCCAATATATTTTCCTGGGAAAAATCATAGAGCCGAAAATTCAAACGGTTGCACCAAATAACACCTTGACATAATATGGATTTGATTAGTATTTTTTTATGATTATCGTTAAAAAGACCGAATTTTTCAGAATGAATCAAAATTTATCCGGGGTAGGAGTTGTTTATGAATTCAGGAAAAATATTTTCTACAAACATTGACGTCAGATTCCGTGATCTTGATGCGTTGGGACATGTTAACAATGCGGTATTCTTTACCTATTTTGAAGAAGGGCGAAAAAAATTTTCAAAAAAATATTTCAATATTTCAGATCCTTCTGATTTCAGGTTTATAATGGCGCATATTCGCTGCGATTATATTAAACCGGTGCTGTTCGTTGACAAGGTAACCCTTCACATGTGGGTCAAGGATATCGGCACCAAAAGCTTTGCTTTTGAATATAAACTTGTCCATGAGTCAGACGAATCCATAGTATATGCAACCGGGGAATCGGTTCAGGTCTGTTACGATTACAAAAAAAATCAATCTATCGCCGTTTCAGATGAAGTCAAAGCAAAATTAACCGTGTATCTTAAACCATAAATCAATTTCACGTCAAAAGGTTTCTCCTGAGCAAGCTAATTCTTGTATGGCGGTCAGCCGCAGATATAATGAATTTTATGATGAAGCTCCCCGCAGCCCCGCCGGGCGGGATCTTCGCTCCGCTACGACACGCTGCGGGATATTCCGGTGAAGGCGAATAAATGAGAATTAGATCTCTTCCCATGGGCATTTTTCTTGACAGACATAAAAAGTGGTGTTAACAAATTTTTAAATTACAGGCGCGTAGCTCAGGGGGAGAGCGCTACCTTGACACGGTAGAAGTCGTTGGTTCAAATCCAATCGTGCCTACCAGACAGTTCAAGGGGTTATGGTTCATTCCATAACCCCTTTTTTATTGGTTGTGACCATTTTGTGACCGGTTGATCTAAAGTGGTTGGACGATAATAATTTGACAGTAGTTAACGGCTCTCCTGACCAGCGAACGGTACATCTTCGAAATAATACAGACCTTAAACGATAAACCCTTCAATTTCACCAGCATCTTGATACCACGGAAGTGAGTGTAATATTTTATTGATGGGAAAAGAAATAATGTAGCTTCAACGTATCTATAATCAAGCATTTTCTTGCCCTATTCAGGGGGCAAAAAATGTGTCGTCAAGAGGAACGTCCACGGTAAGGTTGTGCAGAAATACGGTTTCCTTCTCTCCATCGGAGAAGAACTTAACCACTTTGATGGGCAAACGAAGTCTCGGATGAATCCATAAAATATAAGTCACTCTGGCACTCTGCACCAAAAGTCGTGGACAGGAAAGTCCCTCCAGAGGCTCAGTCGGCAGGGGGGTAACGGTACCTTCATGAGCGCACTGCTCCACCGACCGAATCAGGGAACCGATGTCGGAGTGGTTCACAGTGTGGCCTTTTGAATCGGTGATCAAACGGTTGTCCGGAGCGAGGTGAAAGGTGAAGAGCCTGATCGAAAAGGGACGAAGGGTCACCTTATTTTCGATGGGATTATAAATAAGCAGGGCTCCCTTGTGGGGCCGGATAAAATCCATCCGGATAAAACCCGGTTTTTTGTAGGTATACATAATCCGGTTGCGCCCATCCCCCCCTTCCGAATCCAGAAGGGTGGTGTAGTTAGTCAGAGCGTTGAATCGCTCCATCATCTCAGCAAGGAGAGGATCCTCTTCCCCCCACACGGAAGGGGCAAGGAGCAAGCAGATCCAGAACAGAAGAGCCGTTGAGACGTTGCGAGTCATGCGGAGACAGAGCCCCCCCTTGCAAGGTACAGGATAAAGCCCTGCATTCCCTTTGCCATGAGCCGGTTGTGGCTCTCAGTAAAATACCCCTTTAAAAACGGGGAGAAAAGACTCATCCAGGTCCTGCTGGTCCGAACATCCAGAGAAAAAAAACCGCGGGTACCCCGCCGGCTCTCCTTGACATGACAGGTACAGATCCCTTGGATATCCCCATGGATGTCGGCAGAGATGAAGTCGTGGGTGCTGACCTTCCGAATCACGGCATGGATCTCCAGCCGATAGTGCAACGGGCTCTTCCACCTTGTTCTGTATTGCTTGCCCTCCATGCCCACGGGGAGTTCATCGGCAGAATCGGAAAACTCCAACCCCTCCCACCATACGGGCCACTTCTCCACATGAACCATTCCGTCCCACACCGTCTTCACAGGGGCCTCAACCACCCACTCCTCCTTAAATCGGTAGCACTGCCACCGATCCACCCACGAACACACCACGTCGACCTGTCTCATTTCAAAATCCAATGCCCGCCCAATAAAGCTCCGGTTTCACCAAGGGATTGCACCATTCATATAGTCTTGTCTTGCCGCTATTTGGTCAAAGAGTCTTAATCGTGAAATCATACGTTCGGCTTCGGCGGCCAGGGAACCGAGTCCGATTGAAATCCGAGCGTTATGCAATCACTTTTTATGAAGATCAATTATTTTGCCTTGTTTGTTTTTATTGCTTTTTACGTCTTTAACTTTGCTAAGCAAATGAGGTGAAACATTCCATTTTTGCCCTGATTCGGTGATTACAGTCACCGTTTTCTTATTGTATTTAACCAACGTACCAAATTGCTTATTTCGACCGGGCGCTTCAAAACAAACCTGATCTCCCGGACTGAATTGCATCATTTCTTTATGAGTATGCATCGAATCCAGGAATTTTAACCTTTCCACTATCTTGTAATTCAATTCAAAAAGCTCATCATAACTTAAGGAATCAATGTCAATTTTCATAATTCACATCTCGATAGGTTCATGCATAACGGCGAACCTGACCAGCGGGCACGGTTTTCATCCCGTCTGCGTCCAGGCGCAGGTTATGCATGAATTTCATCAATGGGTAACATTTGTTTCCCGTGGCGGATGGTAAGAATGGAGATCTGTGTTTTTTCTATCCGATAAATAATCCGATAGTTTCCATAAATTAGTTCCCGAAAATCCTTACTATTGATTTCTGCTACAATTCGACCACTTTCTGGAAATGACTTTAATTGCTCGACTTTATGAAATACCGTATCCACCCACTTCTCTGATGCGGTCGGATTGTCACGAGAAATATACTCGACTATCTCTGCCGCTCTCTCCACCGCTAAGGGGGACCAAATTATTTTCACTTGCAAACTCGCTTTAACACATCTGCTTTTGCGGCATCATGGTCTATACCGGTTCCACTCTCAAGCTGAGCAATTGAAGTTTGTATATCTTGAAGCAATTCAATTTTTTCTTGCATTGCTTCATATTCACCCACATCAAGCAAAACTGCCACTCCTTTTCCATGCTGTGTAATAACAAGAGGTCTTTTTGTGTCATGTATCTGCTTAAGAAAGGAAGCAATACCAGTTCGAAACTCGGACATTGGGCGGATATCTTGATCGATTTTCAATCTTTGCATAAGGCACCTCATAATAATTTATTTTGTACATTATAGCGTACAATTTATGGTGCATGCAAGTAAAATATTTATCGAAAGCATAACGGAACTCTTACCGAACTGCATGAAGTGTAGCGGAATGCAGTTCTGGTACAGCGCTATGTCCGGTGAAAGTAAATAAAATTACAACAAATTATTTATAATACGCATTCAAGAATTCATCCCTTTATATTCTTGCTTAAATAAGGATGGTTCTCGGGGTTGATTTCTTGATTGTTGGATGGTTTGGCATTGTCAGGGGAGTTAGGGTTCCATCTGGATTTTCTCTTAACATTTCAATATGATTGCCCTAACGAACGATATCGAATCCAAGAAGCTCAAAGGACTTAACAACTTTTCGAATTGGAGCGTCAACAGGAAACTTCGACATCAGACGGCTACTCCTGCTTCCGCAATGAAGGCTTCCAGAATGGGTGGGTCAACATCAATTTCTTCAGGCCCGAATGTTTCAACATGAAACTTAATTGCCGATTTAACATCAGCCAACGCCGCTTCATATGTATCACCCTGACCGACCACAACGCCCTTTAAACCGAGTGGATAAGCAACATAGGCGTCGGGATGTTTCTCAACAACTATTTTAAATTGTTTCATAATATTAACCTTATTCAATTTGGTTTTCGGCAAGTTCACAAATTATATCACAATTGAAGTGTAAAAACAAAAAAACGATTATTGCAAACTTTTATACACCGAACGAAAAGCTCAGCAGACACCAAAAGCCGCAAGGCTTTTTATATCTGCTGGAGCGACAGGTTAGCTATGTATTGTGAAAAATGTTGAACTAGCTCGACAGCCAAGCTTCTGCTTCTGCCTTTTGATCCCTACCAAAAGCCTTAATTTCCAGACCTGGGAACAAAGCCCCCTCAAATTCACTTACTTTCTTTAACCAAGTTTTGTCAGTCAAAACCGCTGCACGATCGAATTTTTTCATAAGACCAAACATCGAAGGAAGGCGGGAAAATTCAATTACAATTGCACCAAGCGAAGGTAGATGGAAATCTATAATTTCATACAACATTTTCCCATTTTCAATATTCTTCGACTTGCTGACAAGTTCATCTAACGCAATTTTCATTTCTTCAGTGTCCAACTTTCCACTCAACTGAATATCTAAACGATTCAGACCATATTGTTCTACTTTAAACATAACTTTCTCCTGTTAATGAGTGACTTATAAAGCTAACGCAGCTTGCCTGCCAGAAGTAATGGGCTCAAACCTTTATTATTGACCTCAACGTTGCAAAAGTCGAGGATGCCTCAGATCCGCGGCGTCAAGGGTGAAGAGCACCAGGAAAAAGTCAAGTCTTTTTTTCTTTTTTTTTAAAGACAACACTCCCCCCTTCCGATCCATGCCGGTTTTTTAAAAAAATATAATAAGCAAGACCC
>JAFDEW010000288.1 GCA_019310125.1 Deltaproteobacteria bacterium
AGGGGGTGAACCCAGCAAATATCCTTCTCCTGTGCAATCCAAATCATTGCGAGACTTTGTATCGACACACGATTAGATAATTATCGATCGTATTGATGGATGTATGTACGATTATTATCGTAATTGGATGCTAATCGCTAGAAGTGTCCAGTTATCTCCATAATCGAATGCTGGAAGGACATCGTAAGCCAAAGGTATGCCAGAGTTGATCCTGGCACATCCTTCATTTAGTTGAGTGCATTGCGCTCTAGCCCATTCATAGCTAGGATTCGCTAATACCCATTTGAGCACTCTTGATCAATACTTCGATAAGAGTCACCGCTCCAGGATGCCCACCAGTATCAGGGTGATCCTGAACCTTTCGAACGAGATAACCGCGCAATGGGGACATGTCTGAATACCCATTTGATCAAATCGCTCTGGTTGATGAATCCGGGTGTTGGCTGTACTTGTCCGGGTCGAAGGATTTAATCGTGTCAGTTTCGTCCGTACGCAAGGTCGTCAAGACCAAGATCATACCGCCCCAAAGGCGGGTGGGGCTCCTGCATCGCGAGCGCCTGGTCGACTTCATCCATGATCATGTGAACCGTAAATTGTTGTTGATCTCAGCCTCACCCGGTTATGGCAAGACCTCGCTCCTGATTGACTTCATGCAGGATACTGATCTCCCCACTTGCTGGTATGCCATGGGTCCTTCTGATAACGATCCATGGAATTTCATGACCTACCTGGTTGCATCGATCACGGAAGCATTTCCGGAACTTGAGCAGTCTCCACTCTTGCAAATAATGGAAAGCCCAGCCCAGGAGCAGGATTTGCAGAACCTGCTTCAGACCCTGGTCAACGCGATTCAGGATAAGATTGCCGAATATTTCGTCATCTTAATCGATGATTTCCAATTTGCAGCCGAAAACGAAACGATCCTGGACTTGGTGGACTGGTTCCTGGATCACCAACCGGATAATTGTTGTTTAATCCTGGCCAGCCGGGTCATGCCTGATCTACCCTATCTTAAGCTCACCGCCAAACAGGAAATTGCTGGGCTGGGAAGTGAGGACCTGGCGTTTTCCCCCGAAGAGATCCAGGCCTATCTTGACCAGAATCACAACCTGCAGATCCCGCTGGATGAGGCCAGACAGCTGGCGGTCGAGACGGAAGGCTGGATCACGGGAATCTTGCTTGGTACGCACACGTTATGGAAAGGCTTGATCCGCTCGATAACCGCAGCCAAGGCCAAGGACGAACAGATCTTCGATTACATGGCCCAGGAGATCTTCGACCAACAACCGGAGGATATCAAGCACTTCTTGAAAGCAACCTCTGTCCTCAGCGTTCTAACCCCGGGTTTTTGCAACCGGTTGCTCAGTATATCCAATTCAGACCAATTGCTGGATTTCCTTGAGCGGACCAACCTCTTCCTTATGCGGCTCTCAGGCGAAGAGAAAGCCTTTCGCTACCACGCACTGTTCCAGGATTTTCTCCGTAAGCAATTCGAGCCTGATGGACTAGCGGAGAAATCGGCGTTGCAGAGAGATGCCGGGCGGCTGCTTCTAAACATTGGAAACTGGGAAGAAGCCCTCGAACATTTCCTCACCTCGGGATCGGATGAAGAAGCTATCGACATCATCACGGACCATATGGAAGCGACCTACCAGGAGGGACGACTGGTTACGCTGACCCGCTGGTTGGATTCGATGGATCCACAAAGCCTGTCAGGTGATGCCTCCCTGCTCATCATGCGTGGCCGCCTGTACCGACAGGAGGGGGATTTCGACAATGCGCTGGGGTTATACCATCAAGCCCGGGACTTATGTGCCGCGCATGGTGACACCCAAGGAGAGCTCAGGATCCAGATTCGCGAAGCCCTGGTCCATCACTACAGCGGCTCGATGGAGCTAGCCAGAGACATGGCCGAAGCGGCGCTCAGCGGTACTGATGAAGCCACAATCGACCCAGCCATGCGGGCTCAGGCGCACCGCATCATCGGGGAATTCCATCACCTCGCAGGTGAGCTCGAGCGTGCCAAGAGTGAGTTCCGATACTCGTTGAGCTTGTATGAGCAGGCCGGCGATCGCTACCACCAGTCTGTCCTGCTCCAGGGGCTTGGGACCACGGCACGCAGGATGGGGAACCCGCTGGAAGCAGAGGAGCATTACAGCCGGGCGTTATCCATTCTGAAACAATTGGGCAATCGCTGGCGGATTGCGGAGCTCCAGAACAACATCGGCGTGGGTCATTATTACCAAGGGGAGTATGAGAAGGCGCGTGAGATCTTCCTTCAGGCGCTCAAAGATGCTCGCGATGTTGGGCACCTACATACCGAAGCGATCGTGCTTATCAGCTTGGGAGATCTCTATGCGGATCTTCGAGTTGTGGGAGAAGCACAACGATATTTTCAGGCTGGTCTTGAAGGGGCCAGGACAACAAAAGATGTATTCCTTGAGGTCTATTGTCTATGTGCCCTCGCCAATCTCTACCGGGTCGATCAAGCCTGGGAGCATGCATACTCGCTCCTGGACCGAGCTGGCAGACTCTCAGGCGAGGAGAGATCAGAGAGATCGGGCTACCTGCAGGGGCTCGTGGCGCTAGCGAGAGGCATGGTTGCTCATGATCATGGTCAGCTGCAGGAAGCCGGTATTGCACTGCAAGACGCCATTGCCAAATTAGCCAAAGCAGGCGGGCAGCGAGAATTGACCCGGGCACACCTCTGGAATGCCCATACGTCTTTCAGGCTGGACCAACTCGAGGATGCCTATGCTCAACTCGAGTCGGCCATCAGTCTGGCGCGTGAGATTAAACACCCGCATCTGCTTGTGGTAGACGCAAGTCGTATGACCGCCTTTCTCGAATGGGCCAGCACCGAGGCCGTTATCGATGGCGTGGATCAGCTTCTAATCCGTATCCACCAGTTCAAGCTGTCGACAGCCCGGGAAATGATTAGCACGATCTCACCAGCAGTCACACCTCCGGTGGTGGAGGTATCCACCTTTGGTGAGGCGACGGTCAAGGTCGATGGAAAGGCCATCGCCCACACCGAATGGAAGGGCCCCCTGGTGAAGGAGCTGTTCTTCTACTTGTTCGAGAACGAGCCGGTGCGGCGTGAGGTGATCCTTGATGTTTTCTGGCCGGAGTACTCGACGGCAAAGGCGCAGAGCGTTTTTCATGCCAGCCTGTATCGCATGCGGCGTCTCCTGCCGAAAGGTTTGATCAGCTATGATAACGAGAACGGGGTTTATGTCATCGATAAGAGTATCGATCACTGGTACGACGCACAGGCATTCTTGGATTTGATCGAACGTGCGCGTGCGGAAAAGGACACAGAAGCCCTGTTGGAGCAGGCTATAAGCATCTATCATGGTGAGTTTCTCCCCTCGATTTACTCTGACTGGTGCGTAGAACGTAGAGAGATATACCAGCGGATGTTTATCCAGGGGTTGACATCATTGGCCGCCCTGGAGATGAAAAGCAAACGGTTCGACGAAGCCGCCTCGCGCTATCGGGAGGCGGTCGATATTGAACCCTTCCAGGAAGAGTTCCATCGGGGCTTGATGCGTGCGCTCTCGGAAGCAGGACGACACAAAGATGCGCTTCAGCATTACGAACGATTGGTGGCATTGCTGGAGACTGAGATGAACCTTCCCCCGGCGAAGGAGACGAAGGCACTATTCGATCAAATCCAGGGGCGAGTGAAAATTATGGAATAGCTTACATTCTGTCCAGATACAAGTGCTGCACCCGCACCCGCAGGGCATCCCTTTGGGGATGCTCTTTGTGTTAAGTTCGGTAAGAGTCTTGCTTTGAGGTCGGCTGTAGATTGATAACCGTAGAAGTTGTGGTTTTTCCCAAACGACTATTCGGAATTCATCACTATGGAAGGAGATGAAATATGAAGAAGCTGAAAGGAACCTACTGGAGGGTGGTCTATCTCGTGCTTACCATCATTGCGCTGATCCTTGCGGTGGGCGCACCTG
>JAFDEW010000045.1 GCA_019310125.1 Deltaproteobacteria bacterium
TCAACTTTTGAAGGCAGCCATCCAATTTTACTCCATCTGTTGGCGAACTTGAAAAAAAAAAAAAAAGCGCTTATTGTCAATCATTGCAAAGAAGATGTGATTACGGAAACCCGCCATTTGGATATCACCTATTGTGAACAGCTAGTTCTTAATGGCACCGGCGGTGCTATTTTAGCCGCCCGATCATTTATTGAATCACAACCGTGTTCTAAGTTTATTATCACCATGGGAGATGTTCCTTTTGTCAAAAAGGCAACCTATATGCAGCTTGTTCTCCACCTTGAAACGTTCGACCTTGTCATCCTGGGATTTTGTCCGGATAATAAAAAGCAATACGGCCTTCTTGAAACCCAAGGAGACCGTGTTCGTAAAATAACCGAATGGAAATACTGGAAGGACTATCCGCTGGAAAAACAAGCGGCTTTACCTATTTGTAATTCAGGGATTTACGCTGTAAAAAAGAGCGCCTTAGAAAAGTATCTGCCGATCATGGCCTCACGGCCTCAGATCGTGCATAAAAAAATAAACGGCAAAACAGCCGCCATAGAGGAGTTTTTTTTTACGGATCTCATTGAGTATATGGTCGATGACGGACAACCCGTTGGATATCTTTTGGCAGAAGATGAGAGTGAAACCATGGGGATCGACGATCATGCTTCGCTTCAAAAGGCCCAGGCAATATTTAAGGCGCAGAACACCGTGTGACTCAACCCCCACCCTCGAATTTCTGACAGATCCCTATGACCATGACCCATGCATTTTCAAACAAAAAAGTGGAGCGATTTGAGCCCTGCCTTTTTTGACTATCTTCGTTATTTTGATATTCTTGGTTTTAACCTTCTATCGTTCCCACTTCTTCGTTCTTTGCCGGATCTACGCTCCGGTATATGTGAAGTGTAGGAAAACTGCCGCCTGTCGATTCCTAAGCGCCGGCATCCATTATCGGATAGTGTGTTGGTCATGCAAAGATAGCCTGTTATTTAAAGAACTTTTTTCGTCCAGATACTGCCATGGCAAGTAAACCGGAGTCCAAAAGAAGCATGATTGCTGGTTCAGGGACTGGATCGCTGGTTACAAATACATTATCTCATCTACAACTGAGGCAGTACCGGTTAACCAGTTTAATTTCCTTTGTCCCCCTTTATGTAACGTTTTGATTATCTTATCTGTACAGACTGAATTTATAGGTTTTACATGCAAAAACTATGCAGAACCGGACAATTTTTTACCATCGTTAAATTTCAACTAGTTATCTAAAACGAAAAGGGTCTTAGCATAATATTGTGAAATAAATACCATAGTTTATGTTACATTTTTTACATATTGGGTAATTCAGGTAACAGCTAAAATTTGCATTCACAATTCAAAATTTTGATATTTTCTTCTTCATTTGTAACATCCCAATAAATTATGGCGCCGGGTCAATATAATCATTTCATACACCAGAACTTATTGAGAAGTTACCTTCTTTTATATTTTTTCAATTCATATCGAACGGTTATCCAAAATATATCATCTGGGGGTATTTGGGCGCCAAATTCCCGGATGGCTCTTTTTGCAAGAGTGGAAAACGCTCTCTGGAATGCAGAGCCATGGTGGCCTTCACGCAGCAATGTTTTGCGAATAAAAAGCGTTTTGGTGTCAATGTCCCAGGGGTTTTTGAAAAGGGCTTTTTTTCTATAGTCTCTGGTTTTAAACGCGTAATATCTGTAAACCGCAACATGTGCCAGCTCGTGAATCAGCGTTCCTTTCCAATCTCCGAGGTAAGGCCATAATTTAATTGTAATTTTGGCCACTTTACCCTTTCGGTCTGTCATGTATGTTTTCAGATCTTTAAAAACCATACGTCCCGACACCATGCCAAGGGCAGGTTTGACTTGATTTTTTAAAAAAACGTCACCATATCTGTTTTCAAAATATCTGATACCATCCTTGCTTTCACACAGGTAGCATTTATTCCCGAAATAATCTGTGAAAACTTCAGTTTCCGGTTTCTGAATACTGATAAGGATATTTAAAATGCCCGGCTCTTTGATTTCATCTTCTGGCCGCAGCACCACATTCCAGCTTTTGGGTGTAATCCGGTCGGCAAACCAGCGCATTTCTTGTTTTTGTACGTCTGACAACATAGTTGTTTAATACCTATTCGGAAAAACTGCGTCCTATTTACTTTTGAGTTCCACCAGGGTAGCACCCCAGCCTCCGGCTTCAGGGGGCGCATCTTGGAAAGTTTTTACCATGGAATTTTTTTTCAAAAGCTCCTGAACCCGCTTTTTTAAAAGCCCTTGGCCCTTTCCATGAATAATTCTTACAAAGTAGATGCCTTCGTCAATGCAAGCTTCAAAATAATCCACAAGAAGATCCGGCAAGTCTTTGGGTCTAAAAGTATGAAGATCTAAAATATCTTGTATGGGCATTTTTACGGGTTGCACGTAAAATAGCTATCCTTTCGAATTGTTACGAACGAATTAAACGTCAATGACATTCCTTTATTTAATTCCCGTCAAGAGGAATTTTACAATAACCCAACTTTCCATTTTCCCAGAACCCAATATTTTTACCCAGTGAAACTTTTTTCTATTTCACCGGGGCCAGTGTTCCAATATTCCAACATTCCAATCGTGAGCGAAGCGAATTAACTTGTCTTGATATTGCTGTATATGGTGATATAGTACAATTAATATTTTTATGACAAATAAACCCTGAACCCTGAACGTATTTATTATCATTTATCCGGAATGTTTTCATCAAAATAACAACATGGAGTTGTTTAAATGATAAAGTTTTTGGTGCTGCCTGTTTTCGCCTATTTGCTCGGCTCCATCCCCTGGGGCATTGTTTTGACCCGGTTGTTTACTTCCGTAGATATCCGGCGAGAGGGAAGCGGAAACATCGGTGCGACCAATGTTGGACGCATCGCTGGACCGACTCTTGGAGTTCTGACACTTGTTGGGGACATGCTTAAAGGGGCTATTCCGGTATGGATTGCGGGTTTACTGATAGCTCCGAATAGTTTGTGGGGTGAAATTTACATTTCAGTTGTGTCACTTGCGGCTTTTTCAGGTCACCTTTATCCGGTTTACATGGGGTTTAAAAAAGGAGGCAAAGGGGTCGCAACTGCTGCAGGGTGCTTTGCTGTAATTTCACCCGTGGCATTTGTGGTTGTGACCCTTGTTTTTGTCCTGTTTGTTTGCTGGCTTAACATGGTCGCAGTGGCATCACTTGCCGCCGCCGCGATCCTTCCCGTTGCGATTTGGCAGTCAACCGGATCCGGTGTCCTGACAGGATGCGCTGTTGTAACAGCGATAATAATCTATTTTCGCCATAAAGATAATATCAAAAGGCTTTTTAAGGGTACGGAACCAAAGATTTGGAAATAGACGGATTGACAAGTGGCTTAATATTTTAGGAAAACAGAGACCAGATCAGCGTAATAACACCTGCCGTAATGAAGTTAGTTTCAACCAGAAACTCCAATCTTATGCCGGGAAGCATATAGCCCAGTTCATGGGCGGATAGGACAATAAAAATAAAAACCGGACAGATTGCAAGTGCGAATCCAAGGGTTGAAATAAAATGAAATGTGCCGGATACCAGCAAGATACCGATATTTATTATCAGTATGGTTTTTAAAAGGCGCAGAGCTCGCTTTTCTCCCATCAGTATAGGAAGTGTCTCTTTCCCCACAATACGGTCTCCCTGCATGTCAAGAATATCAAAAAATGCAGTTCTCACAAAGACAAGGCTTGTGGACCAAAGAAATACCAATACGGCACTCAGGCCAATATGTTTCGATACAGACAAGGAAGGCAACACCGCGGTAACGATTCCCCATGCCATTGCAATCAGAATTGTTTTTGATCCCGGGACATCACGTATTCTCCGGTACTTGCCGTGGAAAAAACGTTCCGGCAGAAGTCTTAAATTATAAGACAGGCCCATTATACTCATAACGAAAAGAACCAAAAAAGGGACGGGTCCCATTGTATAAGCGGTCAACAGTCCGGCGCCGCCTGCGAAGAAAGCAAGAAGCATAAGCAAGACCTTCTTTTTGTCATAAAAAGAAGATCTGTCAGGATCATTGTATCGGTCCGCCTTTTTGCCGATAAGGTTGTTGAGAATATGCATGGACTGAACATAAAGCATGGCCATAAGCACATTGGGCAAATAGTTGGTAATCTCCTGGAGTTTTGTACAAGCATAGCACAAACATCCGGCTCCCATAGCCACATAGATATTTGTGAGAAGAAGTGAACGCTGAACAGCAAAAATAATACTGCGCCAGCTTTTTCCCTTTGTAAAAGGAATGGTTTCCAACGTTCTATAGATTCTTTTTATGATCCAGTTCGGGGTGGAAGCGCCGGCGGTTATTCCTATGTGCCGGATTGAAGAAAGCGCGTCTAAATCGAGTTCAGATTCTGTTTCAATATGATACGTGGGTTTTCCGGTTTGTCGTGCAATTTCGGCAAGCCGCTGGGTGTTCCCGCTGTTATGGCCTCCCACAACAATAACGGCATCTACCGAATTGGCCAGGCTATGGACCTCAACCTGGCGACGGGCTGTTGAATCACAAATTGTATCAAAGATCTTATAGTGGGGGAATTTTTGGATGGCCCAGTTTTTTACTTTTTCAAAAAAAAGCGTGTTCTGGGTGGTCTGTGCAACAATAATAGCCCTGTCAAAGGGGGGAAGGCAATCAAGGTCGTTTAGATTGTCGACAGCATACCCTTTTTCTCCTGCGTAACCGAGCAAGCCGATGACTTCCGGATGATCCTTGTCCCCGATAATAATGCATACATAATCTTGTTTTGCATGTTTCCGGATGATGGTCTGGACTTTGATAACCCTCGGGCAGGTGGAATCAATAATTTTGAAACCGGTCTTTTCAAGACTTTTCTTGGTTTCGGGAGGAACGCCGTGGGCCCTGATCAGGACGGTACCGGATCCGTGGTCGGGGATATTATTTAAGACAGATATCCCTTTTTCTTCCAAAAGGTTCAGAACCTGGGGATTGTGGATAAGAGGTCCATAAGTGCAGATAGGATTTTCGTATTTGCTCGGTGCATCTAGGACCATTTCAACGGCTCTGCGTACTCCCATACAGAAACCGGCGGTCTTAGCTAAATGTATTTTCATCTAAACCATTCTGCTTGCCCAAAATCCTTCAACCTAATTTTATACACTTATTATTCTTTAAGAAAGATATTGTGGTCCACAAGGGCCAGTGAATGGATCTGGGCTTTTAGAAATTTCTGATCTCCGAAGATACTTACGAGTCTAATGCCGTCACCTTCAGGTTCAACCGTATCAACAGCCTCCATAATCAGCTTTTTTTCACCATTTTGAATCAGATATGCATTTGCTTCGCACATGGTACTTTTTCCTTCGTTGCAATTAATTTATTTTATAATATTTTTTTAGTTCCGAATTATCCGTCTTCGGGAAAATCAAAAAATTTTTTTAAATTTTCCTGAATAAGCGCCTCGATAAGATGGGGAAGGGGAATTGAAGCGATTCCTACAATTTCAAGATTCTCCTGGGTAAGCGGTATAAGCAGTTTTTTTGCCCGGCTGCTTGCCACTGCCTCCGCCATTTTCGGTGTCACTTCTCCCATCATGGCGTGCGCCATTATAATACCCACCGTACCAATGATAATATCGACCTTTCCGACGGTCTGAACAATTGCATTTTCTCCGGAGGCCCCTCGATTGGCTTTGGATTTAAGCATCTGAGACGTTGCAATGGCATTGGTGCCTAAGGCGATAATTTCGACGGTTTCCCCAAACAGGTCTTTGAGCTTTTTTATTACCGCGCTTCCGATGCCCCCGCCCTGTCCGTCCATTACGCAGATCCGCTGCAGGTCTGATTTTTTGGTTGTTTTATTCATGTGGTGAACTCTCAAGGCTATATTTCAAAATATTCAGAATCGTCGAGTGATTACCAGATAATGATACCGTCGTCAATAAAAACGACAGGCCGTCTATTCTGAAACTAAAGTTTTTTAATTTTAACCCGGTTCCGTCGTTTTCTTTTTGAAAGTCGTCTGCTGGGACCTTTCTTTTTTGTGCTGGGAACCCATCCGTCCTGGGTTTGGTCTACAATTCCCTTTGTATCCATATAAACAGACATTGTGATCTTTTCTTCAAACGCAGGAGAGCTTATGGTGGCTGCTCCCTGGGAAGCCGCGAAGTTGACAACATCCCGGTCGGAGCTCACGACCAACGCTTTTTCCTTTTCCCTGGCTGCAATTTTTTTAATCACGGTATCGGCGGTTTCTCCACTGCGGGAAAATTTAATCTTGATCCCTTTTACTCGATCTTTGTGCTGTGACAGAGCAGGTGCATGGGTTCCGTCAAAAACGACCGTAATCATGTGGCGTTTTATCTTTTTGTATGCTGCAAGGGTATCAATAAGGGCTTCCCTGCCGAGTTGAATATCCTGTTGATCAAGTGTGCTCAGCGAACTGGAACGGCGAATCAGATTGTAGCCGTCGATGATGATATGAATAGACATAAACTTAATAGTATAGGAATTTCTTTTTTTAAGCGGCGTAGCCGCGTTGCATAAAATCGCGAAGCGATTTTATATCTTGTTATATCTGCTTCAGAATTGTTAGCACCCGATCAAGGTCATCATTGTTGTAAAACGTAATTTCAACCCTGCCCTTTTTCCCATGCCGTTTGATTTGAACCTTGGTTCCAAAGCGACGGGAAAGATCCTCCGCCAGACTTAAAAGGTGTCTTTGCTCCGAACCGGTGGAAGATTTTTTCGGTTTTTTGTTTTCTGCTTTTAAACGGTTAATCAGACGTTCCGTTTCCCTGACCGACAGCCCTTTGGAAACAACAGCCCGCCATGCCGCATGTTGTTGGGCTGAATTCGAGGCGCCCAGCAATGCCCGTGCATGCCCCATACTCAGAGTACCGTTTATTATGTCGGCCTTGATTTGTTCGGGCAGTTGCCGGAGCCTTAAAAGATTGGCCACGGCAGACCTGCTTTTTCCTACACGTGTAGCGACCTGATCCTGGGTGAGGTCGAATTTGACGATAAGCTGATAATAAGCCTCGGCCTCTTCCATGGGATTCAAATCTTCTCGTTGTACATTTTCAACAATGGATATTTCCAGAAGATCTGTGTCCGTAATGGTCTTGACAATCACCGGCACCTGGTCGAGTCCGGCCTTTTTTGCGGCACGCAGGCGTCTTTCACCGGTGACAAGTTCATAGCCGTTATCGTCCTTTCTAACCAAAAGGGGTTGGATGATTCCCTGTTCTTTAATAGAACGGGCCATTCCTTCAAGTTCATCCTCAGAAAACTGCATTCGGGGCTGGTAACGATTCGGGCGGATCAGTTCGATATCGCACTGAAAATATTCCTTTGATACGCTTTCAACATATTCGATATCGGGTAGCAGGGAATCAAGACCTCTTCCCAGGGCAATTTTTTTTGTTTTTTTCAATTTTGACTCGGCTTCTTCTTTTTTCTTTACGGTTTCCATATTGATTTAGCGAATGATTTTAGTTTGTTATTATTGAAAGTTCGCCCTTTATTCAATCAAGTCGGGCGGTGAATTTCGTTGTCCATTATCTCTTTTGCCAGATTAAAATAACTTTGTGCGCCCGGGGAAGCGGCATCATACAGCAAAATCGGCTTCCCGAAACTTGGAGCTTCACCCAAGCGTACATTCCTTGGAACCATGGTCTTGAATACCAGATGTTTGAAATATCTTTCAGCATCTTCAGCAACCTGGTGAGACAGATTTGTCCTTTTATCAAACATGGTAAGAAGAATACCTAGAATTTTCAGTTTCGGATTCAGATGATGCTTGATACGCTTCATGGTCTGCAAAAGTTGCCCCAGGCCTTCCAGTGCATAAAATTCGCACTGAAGGGGAATCAGCATAACATCGGCCGCAGTCAACGCGTTGACCGTCAGAAGACTTAATGAGGGAGGACAGTCAATGATAATGTATTCAAATGAATCCGCAAGTTGAGCCAAAAGTTTCTTTAACACCATTTCGCGTTTGGGTTTTGACATCATCTCCACCTCAAAACCGATAAGCTCCACCCGTGAAGGGATGATTTTCAAAGTATCTATGTCGCTGTTCATAACCAGGTTTCTAGCGGCAACTTTACCAATCATTCCGTGGTATAATGTATGATAAATTTTGTTTTTGTCGAGGCCGAGACCGGTGGTGGCGTTTCCTTGGGGATCACAATCGACGAGGAGGGTTCTTTTTTCAGAAACCGCGAGCGCTGCGGAAAGATTTACCGCTGTAGTGGTTTTGCCAACGCCACCTTTCTGGTTGGCGATACAGATGATATGTGCCATAGTTAGAAATCCTAACATAAAACGGGTGGTTTGAAAAGGATGAAAGGATATATGTATTGATTATTGACGATTGAAAAAAAAGAATATATTTTTGTTTAAATATTAAATGATGAGGTAATTATGCGAGTTATCAGGAAAGCATTTTTATTCTGCTTTGTTTTGATTTTCATTATCAACATTCTTGTTCCAAAAGGGGCCTTGTGCATTACCATACAAGAGGAAGAAGAAATGTCCCGGGAAGTAATGAAGGTCATTATAAAACATTATGAGGTTATTAATGATTCTCTGATTGTTAACTATATTAATCAATTGGGTCAGAAAATCGTTTTATCCCTTCCGCCGCAGCCCTTTGAGTATCATTTTTATTTAATAAAAAATGATGAATATAATGCTTTTGCAACCCCTGCGGGTCATGTTTTTGTAAACAGCGGCCTTATGGAAGCCATGGAGAATGAAGAAGAGTTGGCCGGGATACTTTCCCATGAAATCGCTCATGTTGTGTGCCGCCATATTTCCCAACAGATAGACAGAGCACAAAAGATAGGCATCGCAACCCTTGCCGGAATTGCGGCCGGTATATTACTCGGAGTCGGAGGATCGGCGGCGGCGGCAAATGCGATAACTATGGGGTCTGCGGCTGCCGGTCAGTCCGTGCAACTGTCATACAGCCGTGAGGACGAGTTCCAGGCGGACCAGATCGGGCTGGTATGTCTGACCAAAGCAGGATATAATGGAGAAGGGTTGCTCACGATGCTGAAAAAACTCTGGAGCCGGCGATGGTTCGGTCCCGATCAGATCCCGACTTATCTTACCACGCATCCTGCCACAGAGGAACGAATGGCCAATATCGACACCTGGCTCGAACAAAACAAAAAGATAGAAGCACACATTGACGCTTATAATTTTTCAAGGGTTCATACCCGGCTGGTTGCGGTTTACGGGGACAAGAGTGTTGCGTTAAGAAAGTTTAAGGCAGCGGTTGAAAAACACCCTGAAGATCCTCTGGCACAATACGGATACGGGTTGATTTTGGCCAGGACTGGTGATCGGAAAGATGCCATCGATCACCTAAAAAGAGCTCTGGTGAAAAATGCTTTCGACCCGTATATGTTAAAAGATCTCGGCCAGATTTATTTTCTCGACGGTCAGTACCGGGAAGCATTAAATATACTGGAAAATTCCGCAAGCATTTCCTCTAACGATCCCGAAGTATTTTTTTATCTTGGGCGCGCACAGATGGAGCTTGGACGTTTACATGAGGCAGCGGTTACATTTGAAGAACTCATTGAAAAAAACGATGACTATCCCCAGGCGCTTTATTCTTTAGGTGAAACCTACGGCAAGCTGGGCAGGCTGGATGAGGCTCATTATTGCCTGGGGGTTTATTACAAGAAAAAACATGATGTTAAAAATGCGGCGTTTCACTTGAAACGGGCTCTGGAACTTATGCAAGATCCGGATAAAAGGGAAAAAATTGAAAAGATGCTAAAAGAGATCCATGGAAAAAAGAAACCGTCATAGAGAACGTTCGGGCCGGTTACCGTGTTGTTAGCTTCGATCAAAATGGGAAAATTGCATGGTAAAAGTCCCTCGGCCCTGGGTCGCTGACCGTAATGAAGTGGAGTAACCGAACATACGCGCCAGAGGAACAATCGCTTTAATTACCAATGAGTCCATTTTGTGCGCTATGGATTCAACTTTCCCCTTGCGGGAATTAAGGTCTCCGATGACATCTCCCATAAACGCTTCAGGAACAAAAATCTCAACATCCATAATCGGATCAAGGAGAAACGGTTCACCGTTGGCAAGAGCGGTTTTGCATGCCATGGATGCACTGACCGTATAAGCCAATTCCGTGCCCAGGGATTCCTTGAATGCCCCTCCGGTTAGGATCGCTTTAACGTCCACCACCGGATAGCCCATCAGGAATCCGCTTTCCAAAGATTCCATGACCCCTTTTTCAATGGCGGGAATAAAAATATTCGGTATGGTTTCCTCGGTAACTTTAGATATAAACTCGTTTTTACTGCCGCGTTCCAGAGGTGTCAGTTTTAGTGTAACTTTTGCGAAGTGACGCTGTCCTGCAATTTCATTGTCAAATACGGCAGATCCCTCACCTTCTTTTAAAATGCTTTCCCTGTAAACAACCTGGGGTTTTCCCACAGTTACCCTGGTATTGAATTCACGCTGCATGCGACTGATAATGACTTCAAGGTGAAGTTCCCCCATGCCGGACAAAATGGATTGCCCGGTGTCTTCATCCTTTTTAAGTTGCAGGGTGGGATCTTCGGCCATAAATTTTTCGAGCACCTGATCCAGTTTTTCCTGATCGGCATTTGTTTTCGGCTCTATGGCAATGGAAATGACCGGCTCATAAAACTCAATTTTTTCCAGTAAAATCGGATGATTAGTGGAGCACAGGGTCTCCCCGGTAGAGGATTCCTTCAACCCAACAACCCCCACAATACTCCCGGCATCGGCAGCGTCGATCCGTTCTCTCTTATTGGCATGCATCCTTAAAATACGGGAAAGTTTTTCATTTATTTTACGGGAAGGGTTATAGGTGATTTCTTTGGTATGCATCTTTCCGCTGTAGATTCTGACATAGGAAAGTTTCCGCCCTTCGATCATGGCTACTTTAAATATGAGTGCCGCAAGGGGGGCGGTGTCTTTTGCTTTGCATTCAATAATTTCACCGGTTTCAGGATGTACCCCTTTTATGGGCGGGACATCCACGGGGCTGGGAAGGAAATCCACAATGGCGTTAAGCAAAGGTTGTATGCCTTTATTTCTCAGTGCGCTGCCGCACAGTACCGGTACCAGTTTCAGATCTATGGTTGCTCTTCGTACGGCGGCAAGCAGGCTTTCCGTTGAAATCGGGGCTTCTGATAAATAATCCTCCATAATATCATCATCAACTTCAGCGATGGCTTCAATAAGTTTGTCGCGATATTTTTCGGCAGATTCAAGAGAATCAGAGGGTATTTCTTGGGTTAGGTATTTTTCTCCCAGGGCATCATCTTCCCAGAGAATCTGTTTCATATGGATCAGATCGATAATACCGGCAAAGTCATCTTCCGAGCCCACCGGAAGTTGTAACACAAGAGGGTTGGCATGGAGTCTGTCTTTCATCATTTCAATGGTTTTAAAAAAACTTGCGCCCACTCGGTCCAGTTTATTGATAAAGGCAATTTTTGGGACGTGATATTTGTCTGCCTGTCGCCATACGGTTTCCGACTGAGGCTCCACACCGCCAACCGCACAAAAGACTCCGATAGCGCCGTCAAGGACCCTCAATGAACGTTCTACTTCGATTGTAAAATCCACATGTCCCGGCGTATCTATTATCTGGATATCGTTTCCCCTCCACTGACATGTGGTAACCGCAGAGGTAATGGTAATGCCGCGTTCCTGCTCATCAGGCATCCAGTCCATTATCGCTTCACCGTCATGAACCTCGCCGATTTTATGGGAACGGCCCGTATAGTAAAGTATCCGCTCAGTTACCGTTGTTTTGCCGGCGTCAATATGGGCTATGATTCCGATATTCCGTATATTTTTGATTTGAGTCTTTTTTTTCATCGTATCAAAAGCATGTTTGCTTTAAAGGGAAAACTAAGATCAATATGACCGGCCAGGGTCATGGCCTCGCATCCCCCGATCAATATTTTTACGGCATCGATTTCAGGAATATTCAATATTAATGAATTAACGATAGAGTATATCGTAAAAAGTTCTGTTTTTATTCCACCGGGATAAGAATCTTTTATTGTATTTGATATATCCGCATAAGCGGTTCCGTCCCAGGTAACATAGAGTGCCCTGATCGTTGTGCCTGCGGGAATTGTTCTCATATGTCCTTTCCGCGGGCCCTCTATCAATGCCTCGATAATAATTTTAGCAAATTCGACGGGATTGCCAGAATGAAAAAGATTCCTTTCTTCTGCCGTCAGAAACGAATTGTTTTTATCAGAAAAATAGAGATGGACAACAAACTTGTCCGAATTTTGCGTGTCTGTTGTTTGAACGTTTTGCTTAACTTTATCCTCAGTCCATGATGTTAAGGGCATATTCAATAATGCCGTGAGCACAGCGCTAAACGCAATAATAGCGAAAACAGCGTATAATACATGGCGCTTTGTAATCATGATTTACCATCTAATAATTTTATAAGGTTCAGATGGTTCGGCATCAACGTATGTTTGATGAATTCGTAAAAAGTCCGATTTAGACGGTTTCGTAAAAAGTTCAAATTCAAGGCGTGCAAATTTTGTAATCATGAGGCGTACTTTTCGTACGTTGAATGATTGCGAAA
>JAFDEW010000289.1 GCA_019310125.1 Deltaproteobacteria bacterium
TTTTTTGAACATGTCGGTCATTTTGGCGTTTTTTGACGCAAGTCCCCTGAGCCGGTCATTGGGTATGGTGATAACCGTGTCAGCGACTTTTTTAAGGGAATTAATCCCTTCATCCGCCTGTTTTGTCCGTTTTTGGCCTTCAAATGAAAAAGGCTTTGTTACCACCGCAACCGTAAGGGCGCCAATTTCTTTGCAAAGTTCAGCAATAACCGGTGCAGCCCCGGTGCCGGTTCCGCCGCCGAATCCTGCAGTGATGAACACCATGTGGCTCCCCTCAAACGTTTTTTTGATGGCTTCGGAATTTTCAAGGGCGGCATCCCTTCCGATCTGGGGATCGGCACCGGCGCCCAGTCCCTGTGTCAGCTTTTCTCCAATCTGCATCCTCATGGATGCCTTGGAGATGTCAAGGGCCTGTGAATCTGTGTTGGCGGCGATAAATTTTACCCCCTGGAGCTTGGAATCGATCATATTGTTAATGGCATTTCCACCGGCTCCACCAACCCCAATTACCACAATTTTTGCAGACTTTTCATTCTCTACCAAAGTAAACATTTTTCCCCACCTCCTGGCAAATAAGGTTAAATTACATCTTTAAACCACCGTTTCATCCGAGTCATGACCCGGTGAAAAATATTTGAATCACGAATTCTGAATTTCTTTTCGGGCTGATTTTTTGCCCCGTACAAAACAAGTCCCACACCGGTGGCATACATGGGATTGTTGACCACATCGATCAGGCCGCTGATTCCCCTGGGTGTGCCGAGTCGGCTTGGAACATCGAAAATCGATTCGGCAATGTCCGTTATGCCGTGCAAAAGGGATGATCCTCCGGTCAGAACGATGCCGGATGTGATGACGTTGTCCATACCGGACCGGAGGATTTCCCTTTTTATTAATGTGAAAATCTCTTCGATACGGGGTTCCAATATTTCTCCCAGTATCTGTCTGGGAAGTTTCCGTGGCTTGCGCCCTCCCATACCCGGGACTTCAATGGTTTCTTCATTGCTGATATCCCGGGCAACGCAGGTGCCGTATTTTATTTTGATCTTTTCAGCATCGGCCTGGGATGCGCGCAAACCGATGCTGATATCATTTGTCAGGTTATTCCCCCCAAGCGACAGAACAAACGTGTGTTTGATGTTTTTTCCGAAAAAGATTGCCAGATCGCTGGTTCCGCCGCCAAGATCCAGAAGTGCCGTACCCAGATCTTTCTCTTCATCGGTCAGCACGGCTTCACCCGAAGCAAGGGGTTCCAAGACGATATCGCAGACATCAAGACCGGATCGGTTTGCGCATTTTACAATGTTATGAGCAGATGTGACGGCGCCGGTCACAATATGAATTTTAGCTTCCAGCCTTACCCCGGACATGCCCACGGGATTCTGAATACCGCCCTGATCGTCAATGATAAATTCCTGGGGAATGACGTGGATGACTTCACGGTCCATAGGGATTGCTACGGCGCGTGCTGCATCAATGACCCGTTCCACATCATTCTTTGTTACTTCAGGACCCTTTATTGCTACGATTCCACGACTGTTAAACCCGGTTATGTGACCTCCGGCGATCCCGGCATATACGGATGAAATTTCACATCCGGCCATAAGTTCCGCCTCTTCAATAGCCTTTTGAATCGATTCTACCGTAGATTCAATATTTACCACCACGCCTTTCCGAAGTCCGATTGAAGGGTGGGTGCCGATGCCGATAATATTTATTTTTTTCCCTTCCACTTCACCAACCACGGCGCAGATTTTGGTTGTGCCAACATCAAGGCCCACAATGATATTTTCCTGTCGCTGCATATTAAACCTCCTTATGACCTCGTGCGGGCGATTCCATTGTCGTTGGATGTACAACAATGCGATTTAAATTATTGAGATCGATTGATTCCAGATGTGAAAACCCCCGTCTTTTTTTGAGATGTGCAAGAATATTCTTAAGCCTGTCATATTTATTCGGGTAGTCATTATAACCGATTTTTATTTCTTTGATTCGATCAAAGGCATAAATGGTAAGGCCCATTTCCCTGTCCACCTGAACCTTTTTTATTGATTTGTACGGAAGAACGCTTTTACATTTTTGACCCAATTCCAGAACATTCATTACGGCGTTAAACGGTATGCTGCGGGGTTTGTCGCGGGTATTGATGTCTGAAAATTCAAGTCCGCTGATGATCGGCAGTTGGTCAGGATCCGATGCCCCCATTTCCTTGAATATCTCTCCGGAAGTATTGATTAAAAATTTTCGGCCAAGGTCGAGAACGGCAAGCGGTTGGTGTTCTTTTATTCTGATATTAATTCCGCACGGAAGATCTCTGCTGACGTCTGCCTCGGTGATCCATGAATGTGCCAACAGCCGTTTTCTGGTCATTGAAAGATTTACGGAAATAATATTTATTCCCTTTTTTATTTGTGCCTGCTCCAGGACCTGTTTTTCAGAGAGCCTGTCCGTACCGGTAACCACCAGTTTTTCGGCCTTAAAATAGTCGCACTGGGTTAAAAAATCATAACTAAAAATAAAAACAAAGCTAACCAACAGCAAAGCGGCGATCACTGCCGCTGTTTTTACAGACAAAACAACGCGTGTTATAATTCTGTTACGCTCTTTGGCAGCGCTGTTCTTGTAATAGTTACTTCGTATGTGCTTACGACCCGACAACCTTAACCTCTCTTTCAAGATTAATGTTGAACTTTTTCAATACGGTTTCTTCAACAAGTTTCATCAATTTTAGAAAATCAGCGGCGCATGCGTTATGGTGATTTAGAATAAAATTGGCGTGCTTTGTTGAAATTTTTGCTCCGCCCATGGATTTTCCCTTGAGTCCGGCCATTTCAATAAGTTCGCCGGCAGTCTTGCCGGATACGGGATTTTTAAAAAAACATCCTGCACTGGGCAGACCTTTGGGCTGTGTTTGCCAGCGGGTTTCTAAAATTTTTTGAGCGTCTTTTTTCAGTTTATCAGGGTCCGAAAGGGTCAGACGGAAACAGCCGTCTAAAATAACCTGTTGCCCGGGATGACTCCCTATATCCTCTTTGTTCCATGAAAGCTTCCGGTACGTAAAATCGAGATATTGTTTTTTAATGTTGTGCACTTCACCGGTGGTGAGCAGAATGTTTATTGATTGGAGGACGCCTTCCATGGAGCCATAGGAGGTGCCTGCATTCATCATAATTCCTCCCCCGACCGTACCCGGAATGCCCAGGGCAAAGTTCATCCCTTCCAGTCCCCGCTTCAGGGCAAAGGAACACAGTGTTTTCATAGGGGCGCCTGCCATGGCGGTAACAATAATCCCATGGCTGTTCCGGTCTGTTTGAGAAATGGCGGTAAGGCACTGCGTCAACACGATCACAACTCCGCTTATGCCGCTGTCTTTGACCAGCAGATTTGTGCCGTTGCCCAATATGAGATAAGGGATTTTTTTGTGCCATGACCATTTTACAAGGGCTTTTAAGGCCTCAATATTTTCCGGAGCAACAAAAGCTTGAGCCGGGCCGCCCACACGCAACGATGTATGTTTTGACATGGGCTCGTCAAATGTGACCGTGTTGCCGAAACGGCTTTTAAGCCATTTTATTGAATCAGAATCCAGAGTCATAATTTCAGAACTCCTGACCTGTATACGTAATTTCAACGTGATATGAAGGTTTAGTCGTAATCTCAGACGCAACAATTTGAACATCGAACATCGAACAGACTGAACATCGAACATCGAACGTCCAACGTTGAACATCGAATAATGATGTCGTTTCGCTCCGCAATTTAATTACATTTGTTTTCAAAAATCCGATGTCCAACTTTGAATGATTAGTTCTTTTTCTTTTCAGCCCTCCGGGCCGGAGGCCAGTTCTGGTAGCTTCTGAATAAGTTTTAACCATCTTTGGGTTTCCCTAAGTTCTTTTAATGAAATTCTTGCCCTTGTTTTTGTCTTTCATTCAACATTCGATGTT
>JAFDEW010000002.1 GCA_019310125.1 Deltaproteobacteria bacterium
TCACTGCGTGCGTATGTTTCCCTGGGGAGCACTCATGATATTACTCTGTATTTTGACATGGACGACACTAGTTTAGCCTATGATTTTATCGTTACGTGTAACCCGAGTGTAGACTTCAGGGACGATGGTACGGGTACTCACTTGGCAGGTTCGGCTAATTCATGGACAGGATTGTTGGCCAGAGGGATGGTCGATTTTGACAGTTCCGGATCAATGATTGATGTAGATCTGTGGCAGGTCGACCCGGCTACCGGGGCTTCTGTCGCCCAGGTGGAGCTAACCGACGTCTCAAACGGTTATTTTACTTTTGATACGCTCTTTTTCCCAGGAGGGACCACTCAGACCATTGAACTTGATTTGGGGACGCGATGGAATGGCTCCACCTGGGCCAACAGTTCTCTTTCCACGTCACAATATGCCACTGCTTCGACAACCACTTTTCAGTCGGCCAACGGCTATGGCGCCGGTGACCTTGAAGGGGTGAATGTGGATGTGGACGGTGTGATCACGGGAAGTTATTCCAACGGGGAACTTATTCCCCTGTACCGGGTGGGTCTGGCAAAATTTCAAAATGAACAAGGACTGTTTAAAGAGGGCGGAAATCGGTTTAGCGAGACAAGGGAAAGCGGCAGTGCAATTACCAATAGGCCGGGAACCAATGGGCTGGGAAGCATCGCCCCGAATGCGTTGGAGCAATCAAATGTGGATATTGCTGCTGAACTGGTCAAAATGATTACCACCCAGCGAGGCTTCCAGGCGAATTCAAAAATTATTACCGTGACAGACCAGATGCTCGCAGAACTCATTAATATCAAACGGTAAGGTTTAATAGGTAAAACGGTTCAAGGTTGAAGATCCCGTTTTCAAAGAAGGTGAGAAGGTGAGAACGTCAGAAGATTGGACAGTCTCAGAAAAGCCGACCTTCTCACTTTCTCACCTTCCAGTCCTGTGTCCGGGTGCATTACCAGTTTGTTAATTGCTATCCAAGACTTTTTTGGTTTCAGGTTTCAGGTGTCAGGTTTCAGCTAATTCGTTTTTTACTCCTGACACCTGACACCTGAAACCTGATTGCAAGGCTTTCGCTCAAAAAATGAATAAGTTAATGGGTGAAAACCATTTTAACAAATCGGTAATGCTTCCCTGTGTCCCTATATTACAACCCTGAACCTTTCGGTTTACTCGGATCAAACTCACCCACATTAGAGAGGCAGATGTCAAAATATTGACATCTGCCTTAATTCTTGACGCCCCTTAACTGACAAGTCTTTTTCAAATACAGACAACGTCCTTATATCTCCCTGTAATATCTATCATATCTTCTTCTTATAAAAAATAATCCTTTCAAAAAGAAGAATGGCACAAAGGTTGCTGTATATCCGGGCGAAGCTTTTTGTTTTATAACCCTTCGTCAGATTTTTACGACATTAAGGAAATATTATGGATATTGCAACTGTATTGGGTATTCTCTCTGCAACCGGCCTTGTGCTTGGCGCCATTTTTATGGGCTCGGGGCTGAATGTATTTATAAACATACCTTCTTTGTGTATTGTTGTGGGCGGCACCATAGGCGTAACATTGGTTGCTTATCCCTTAAAAGATTTTCTCAGTGTTATCAAAGTGGTGCAAAAAGCAATTTTTACTAAAAATATATCCGCTAAAGAACTTATATCCAAGTTTACGGATTTTGCCAAAATAACTCGCAAAGAAGGGATTCTGGCTTTAGAAAGCGAAATAAAGGAAGTTACGGACGAATTTTTTAAAAAAGGGGTCCAGCTTTCTATCGATGGATTGGAGCCCCAACAGATCCAGAACATTCTGGATACGGAAATCGATTTTGTGAGAGACAGACACAAGCTTGGTGCTGATCTTTTTACCTCCATGGGGACGTTTGCTCCTGCCATGGGTATGATCGGAACGCTTATAGGATTGGTGCAGATGCTGCAGAGCATGGACGACCCGAGTACGATCGGGCCGGCCATGGCGGTGGCATTGCTCACAACCTTCTATGGTTCGCTTATGGCCAATATTTGTTGTATGCCCATCGCAGGAAAGCTTAAAACTCGCAGCAAAGAAGAGATGTTGACCAAAGAGATGACGATTCAGGGAATATTATCCCTTTCCAATGGCGACAATCCAAGGATTCTTGAACAGAAACTCCTGGCATTTCTACCGCCTGTCAAGGAGAAGGATTGATAAGGCATGGATAAAAATAAAAAGAAAAAAATTGATGATGACGGGGCGGATATTGGAATGGTGATGACCGTTTCTCTTTTTCTCATACTTTTAACTTTTTTTATTTTGCTCAATTCTATCGCGGTAATAGATGAACACCGGTCACGCATGGCTATAGGATCGTTGATCGGTGCATTTGGCGGATTGCCCGGGGGATTGTCACCCTTAGAGACGGGAAAATCGATTATGCCCCCTTCGGCGCCCATGGTTAAAGACGAGTTAAGCCTTGAAAGACTTTTGTCCTACATGAATAAAGAGACGACAACC
Source organism: Deltaproteobacteria bacterium (assembly GCA_019310125.1). Lineage (GTDB taxonomy): Bacteria > Desulfobacterota > Desulfobacteria > Desulfobacterales > UBA11574 > S5133MH16. The sequence goes on from JAFDEW010000002.1 coordinate 2,500, forward strand.
TGGCCGAGTGACATCAGAGTAGAAAAAGTGGGGGACAAGCTCATGATTACCATAAATGAAAAGGTTCTCTTTAGCGAAGACCGATCTGAATTCAAACCCTCTATATTACCGGTTTTAGATAAATTATGCGGTATTATAAACAAGGAGAATTATCCGGTAGAAATAGTCGGGCACACGGACGATATACAGGCCGGGGGTAAAGGATTTAAGTCTAACTGGGAACTTTCGGCACTCATGGCGATTCAATTAGTGAAATATTTCGTATCAAAAGGTTCGGTTTCGCCAAAAAGGCTGAATCCATATGGATGTGGGGAGTTCAGGCCGACTTCACCCAATAACACCCGGCAATCGAGGTTCCAAAACAGAAGAGTGGAAATTATTTTGAATTATAAAGCGCCGAATTACATTAAAAGGATTTTTAGAAAAAAACCATCCGGTTTCTTCACCTACAAGAAGTTTGACTTTAAAATATTTTAAATAGCCGCAAAAAAGGAAAAAGATGTGAGCAAAGATGATATTGATCCCAATGCCTGGATGGTGACATTTGCGGACCTGGTTATGCTTCTTCTCACTTTTTTTGTATTGTTGCTCACCATGTCTTCAATGGATACAAAGAAGCTGAAAAAACTTATGACTCACTTCAACGAATCAACCGGAGTACTTGAGTTCGCAGGATCCGGGAAGGTTTCCGACTTCTCATCTTTTATATCGAAATATAATGATAGCGACAGCATGTTGGTCGTTGATCAGAAAAAATTCTTTACTGAAATAAAAATATCTCCGGCAATTAAGAATATGTTAAAAAATATTAATGGGAAAATAGATCTTTCAGATGATGAGAGGGGGGTTGTGCTTGCATTTAATGAAAACATCCTTTTTGAAGCCGGAAAAGCTTCATTAAAAAAGGAAATATCTCTCGTTCTCGATGAAATTGCCGATGCGATATATGAATGCCCTAATGATATTCTGATTATGGGGCATACAGATAATATTCCGATTAAAAGTAAGTTATATAAAACAAATTGGGAACTATCAGCATACAGGGGGCTTTCGGTTCTATACTATTTTTTGAAGGAAAAAGGGCTGTCACCGTCACGTTTTTATGTCGGGGGCTACGGTTCTTTCCGACCAGTATATCCAAACGACACTGCGAAGAGCCGATCGATGAACAGGAGAGTAGAGATAATATTTAAGCATGTGAAGGAGGGATAAATGGCAGAGGAGAAAGAAGAAGTCAAAGAAAACGAAGAAGAAAAGCCAAAGAAATCAAAACTAAAGCTGATAATTATAGGGGTTTTAGTACTACTCCTGGGCGTTGGTGGATTTATTGGATATAGCAAATATAAAAAATCAAATGCAAACAAAGCTGAAAAAGAGGAACAGATGAGTATCATCATTCCTTTAAAGTCATTCGTTGTTAACTTGTTTGATAAGAGAGACATGGGTAAAAGATACTTGAAAATTAGCATGGAGCTTGAGGTCGGCAAAGAAGAAGATCGGGTGAAGGTTGAAAATAATATACCCCAACTCAGAGATACCGTACTTATTCTTCTTTCGAGTCAGACATTGAAAGAGGTTAATACAATGGAAGGGAAGCTTGAATTAAAAAAGGCAATTATATTGAGGATGAATCAGATACTTGGAAATAAAACAGCTCGAAGGATATATTTTACAGAATTTGTGGTGCAATAATGGCAAACGTTTTATCACAGGATGAGGTTGATTCTCTTCTAAGCGGGATAAGTGAAGGGTCGGTTGAAACCGAGACAGACATACCTGAAAAAGGCGAAGAGATAAAGACATATGATTTTAGTATGCCGGCCGGACCCTTACATCTCGGAATGCCCGCTCTGGGTATTATAAATGAAAGGCTTGTCGGTTTTTTGAAGACAAGCCTTCCCATACTAAGCAGGAATGTGGTTGATGTTAGCCTAACGTCTACCGAGTCTGTTAAATTCAATGAGTTTTGTCTTTCTCTCCCTGTGCCGTCGAGTCTTAATATATTTAGCATTGAACCCTTGAGGGGGCATTCTCTTGTTGTTCTGGAAGGCAATCTGGTGTTTTCCTTTGTTGATAGTTTGTTTGGAGGTAAGGGAGTTAGTCACGTCAAACTTGAAGGAAGATGTTTTACGGCAATTGAGACAAAGATTGTGGAAAAAATAGTTAAAATAATCCTTGGCGACATACAGCAGTCATGGTCAGACGTATATGATGTTAATACTGTATTTTCTCATTCGGAGATGGATCCCCAGTTTGCAGGAATTGTTAAACCTGAAGATGTGGTTATTGTAAATAAATTCGAAGTAGAACTCGAAAACGTATCCGGGATAATTACTATTTGTATTCCTTATTCCAGCATTGAGCCGATAAGAGACAGGCTCAAAACAGGTTTTCAAGATGAAGTCAAAGAGGTAGATAAGGAGTGGAGAAGGTATATTGAGAAAAAGATAATGGATATGGATATGGAATTGAGTTGCACAATGGGGACGGCAAATATTAAAGCAGAGGAGCTGCTGGGACTGAAGGTTGATGATGTGATAATTTTAGATCAGAATTCGGGCGATAATACTATTGTTAAAATTGAAGGTATTCCGAAATTTAAAGGCTCTCCGGGCTCCTGTAATAACAGAAAAGCTGTAAGAATAAGTGAGAGAATAAAAGAGGGGTAAAAGATGGATGATTCAAATGATAAAATAGAAGAAAACAATAAGGCGAATTCATCAAAGGATAACGGATCTGCGAAGAGTGAGAAATATGATATGGACCTTATTCTTGATTTGCCACTCGATGTTTCTGTGGAATTGGGCAAGGTTAAGATGCCGGTAAATGAATTGCTGCAGCTAGGTCGGGGATCCATATTGGAGCTGACCAAACCGGTTAGCGATCCCCTCGATATATATATAAACAAAAAATTAATTGCAAAAGGTGAAGTTGTTATTCTGGATGATAAATTTGGAATAAGAGTGGTTGATATTATCAATCCCGTTGATCGGGTTAAGTCTTTGGTATGATCCGCAGATGAGGTGAAAAGGATGTTCGAAATGGACGTTATAAACACGGGGATTAAGACCATTGCCATGCTTTTTATTGTACTTGGTTTTTTGTTCCTGGCCCTTGTTTTGATAAAAAAATATATTTTTCCAAAGAGAAAGGTAAAAGGTAATTTGACTATCAATGTCCTTTCTTCACTGCATATATCACCGAAAGAGAGGATAGAGGTCATAGAGGTTTCAGGTCAAAGGATTGTTCTCGGCATTACACCGGGAAGAATTAATTTTTTAACAAAACTTGATGGGTTAACTAAAGGAATAAATGGCAAGAATGTCAGCGAAAAGGAACATGGAATTAAGGCATAAAAGAAAAAGCAACATATTAATTATCCTCATTATCTTTCTTGGTGCGAGCATTCTACTGACAAAAAATGCTTGGGCCACTGATTTAATTTTACCTTCATTTCATGTGGGGGTAGAAAAAAGTGGGGATCCCGGTGATGTTTCGGTGTTGCTCCAGATTGTCTTTTTATTAACGGTTCTCACTCTTGCACCGGCTATCCTCATACTTATGACATCTTTCACCCGGCTGGCTGTGGTCTTTACCTTTTTACGGCAAGCGGTTGGAACGCAGCAAACACCCTCCAACCAGATCATTGCCGGGCTTGCTTTGTTTCTGACCTTTTTCATTATGATGCCGGTCTGGCAGAAGATCAACAATAACGCACTGCAACCCTATCTACATGAAGAGATTTCGCAGGGAGACGCGTTTAAGGAGGCCATGACTCCAATTAGAACATTTATGTTCCGACAGACAAGGGAAAAAGACCTGTCCTTATTTGTTAACATGGCAAAGATGAATAAACCAAAGAACAAAGATGACATTCCCATAACGGTTCTGATTCCGGCTTTTGTGATCAGCGAGTTAAAGACCGCTTTTATTATCGGGTTTGTTCTTTACGTCCCATTTCTGGTTATAGATATGGTTGTCGCGAGCGTATTGCTCAGCATGGGGATGATGATGCTTCCACCAATCATGATATCCCTTCCATTTAAATTAATGCTTTTTGTTCTGGTGGACGGATGGAATTTGATCGTAGGTTCCATGGTAAAGAGTTTTATAGGCGGATAAATATGACACCGGATACTGTTATTACTTTTGCACAGCAAGCTATAAGAACGACCATACTTGTATCTGCGCCTATGCTGGGTCTGGCTCTTGTTGTAGGTCTGGCCATAAGTATTTTTCAGGCTGTGACACAGATTCAGGAGATGACATTAACATTTGTGCCTAAGATATTGGTCGTATTGCTGGCACTCCTTTTCTTTGCAAGCTGGATGCTTGATCAATTGATTCACTTTACGGTGACGACAATTGAACAGATACCGTATTTTATAAGATAATAAAGGGAACAGTAATGGATATATTGACCATACCATATCAAGAATATAAGGCATTCTTTCTCGTGTTGATAAGAGTCAGTGCCATTTTGGTCATGTTTCCATTTTTTAGTGCACGAGTTATACCGACTTTAATAAAAGCCGGTCTGGCCCTTATGATTACCATCGTCCTGTTCCCCGTTATCAATAATCAAATGGTAGCATTCCCCGGCACGTTATTGGGAGTGGCCCAATTAATCCTGGCAGAGTTAATTATCGGCATGACTTTAGGGCTTATGGTTCAGATATTTTTTGAGGGGGTCAGGATGATGGGGCAAATGGTAGGATTTCAAACAGGCTTTGCAATCACCAACGTGCTTGATCCTCAAAGCGGCATGCAGGTCTCCATTTTTGCCAATACGGCATATCTTTTGGCCATTGTATTATTTCTTTTGTTGAACGGTCACCACATTTTACTCAACGCCGTAAAGAGCAGTTTTGACATTATAAATGTTGGATCATTCGGTTTAAACGTCGGGATGTTAAAAAAAATGACAAAAATATCCGGCGACATGTTTGTTATTGCCGTGAAGATCGGGGCGCCGCCAATTGCCGCCCTGCTTTTTACAAACGTGGCTTTTGGGCTGATTACAAAACTCATGCCGCAAATGAACATTATGATCGTTGCATTCCCCGTTCAGATATGTATCGGGCTGTTTTTTTTCGGCATATCTTTAAATGTGCTTTTGGGATTCATGAAAAGCTATGTTGAAGGGCTCGGTCCTCTGTTAATTAATTCAATGAACTGGTTTAAGGTATAAGAAATGGCTGAAGAGAATTTTGGAGAAAAGACCGAACAACCCACTCCAAAGAAGAGAAAAGAACTCAGGGACAAAGGAGAGGTTGCAAAAAGCAGGGAATTGCCCTCGGTAGCCGTACTCCTGTCCGCTCTGATCGCCTTATCCCTTTTCGGATCCTATACCTACAGCCATATTCAGGTTATTATGAAAGAGGCATTTTCTCTTCCCACAATGAATGATCTGAGCATTCCCGAGTTTTTGATATTTGCTCAAGAGGTGATTATCGGTTTTATACTAGCGTTATGCCCTCTTTTGGCAGCCATTTTTATCACGGCGATTTTATCTAATATCATGCAGGTCGGGTTTGTTTTGTCCGGTGAGTCGATCATGCCCAAGCTGTCCAAAATAGATCCCATTAAAGGATTCGGGAGGCTTTTTTCCAAACAGGGTTTTATGGAATTGTTCAAGTCTTTGATCAAACTGGTCATTGTGAGCGGAATCGCCTATTTAACGATAAAGGGCGAAATGAACACGGTTGCCCATTTAGGGGGAATGGAGCTAAATTCAATTTTTGCTTACATTTTTAAAATCTTTTTTAAACTTTTTATCAGATGCGGCATGGCAATGATTTTTCTGGCACTCATGGATTATGCATTCCAGAAATGGGACTTTGAGAAAAGAAACAAGATGACAAAACAGGAAGTCAAGGATGAATTTAAGAGGACGGAAGGCGACCCTTTGATAAAATCGAGAATAAAAAGCATTCAAATGGAAATGGCCAGAAAAAGGATGATGCAGGCTGTTCCTGAGGCGGATGTTGTTATTACAAATCCCACCCATCTTGCCGTGGCCTTAACGTACGATAGTTCTTCCATGAATGCTCCGAAATTAATTGCAAAAGGAGCGGGAAAGATCGCTAAAAAAATTAAAGACCTGGCAGAAGAACATGACATCCCGATTGTAGAAAACAGGGAACTTGCCCGGAATCTGAATTCCCATGTTGAGATCGGCCAGGAGATACCGCCCATATTGTTTCAGGCGGTCGCCGAGATTCTGGCTTATGTATATAAAATAAAGTCCAATCATTCACATGGGTTGGGATAAGTAAACTTTAAGCGCTTAGGTGTAAATACTATGCTTTTGATAAAAAAAACATTTTCGCCACCAAGACACCAAGGCACGAAGATGAAATTTAACAAACTGTTTTCCTTTGTGTCTTTGTGTCTTTGTGGCAATTTCTTCCGGTTTGTCCGGGTTGGGATATAAAAATGGAAGACGTCGTAAACTCAAAAGCAAATCCCGGAACATACAGTGAATTGATTACGGTCATTGCCGTGCTTGGCGTGCTTGTGGTAATGATTGTCCCATTACCCTCAATTATTCTCGATTTCCTTCTGGCATTGAATATTACCCTTGCGATAACCATACTGTTGATTGCCATGTATACCATAAAACCCCTGGACTTTTTCATATTCCCCCCGCTACTTCTGGTGACAACGCTTTTCAGGTTGTCTCTCAATGTGGCTTCTACACGGTTGATTCTGTTACATGGTAATGAAGGGGGCATGGCCGCGGGAAAGGTGATCAAATCATTCGGGAGTTTTGTAGTCGGCGGGAATTATGTGGTGGGAATGATTGTTTTTATTATTCTGGTTATTGTTAATTTTGTGGTTATTACAAAAGGTGCAACACGGATTGCTGAGGTTGCCGCACGATTTACACTCGATGCTATGCCCGGCAAACAGATGGGGGTTGATGCGGATCTGAACGCCGGACTCATAGATGAAGGTGAAGCAAAAGCTCGCAGAGCCATGATTACAAGAGAATCTGAGTTCCACGGATCAATGGATGGCGCTGCCAAATTTGTAAGAGGAGATGCTATTGCGGGTATAATTATTACCGCCATCAATATTATTGGTGGGTTTATTATCGGAGTGCTTCAACAAAAAATGTCTATTATCGATGCTGCTCAGAATTACACTCTTTTAACCGTGGGCGACGGATTGGTCTCCCAAATTCCTGCCCTTACCATATCGACTGCAGCAGGAATCGTTGTAAGCCGGGCGGCTTCACAAGAGACTATGGGCAAAGATTTTGCGAAACAGTTCTTAAATTATCCAAAGGCTATATATGTTTCAGCGTTGACGGTATTCTTTTTCGGCTTGATTCCGGGGTTGCCGCATATTCCGTTTATCTTACTTTCCATTCTAATTGGAGGAAGCGTTTATCTGCTTAGGGGGGGGAAAGAAGGATTAAAGACAAAAGAAATAGAGGAGAAAAAAAAGGAACCTGTGGAGGAGGGACCGGAACCCGTGGAGCATCTGCTTATTGTTGATCCTCTTGAACTGGAGGTGGGTTACGGACTTATTTCACTGGTAGATAGAGAACAGGGGGGGAAATTCCTTGACAGGGTTCGGTCCATAAGACGGCAGTTTGCACTTGAGATGGGTATGGTTATTCCCCCCATCCATATCAGGGATAATCTGCAGCTGAACTCATCCGAATATCAGATTCTTCTGAAAGGGGTAAAAATAGCGGGTGCTGAATTAATGATGAATCATTATCTTGCCATGGATCCGGGAGATATTAGCCGGAAAATAGAAGGTGTTGAAACAATGGAGCCTGCATTTAACATACCCGCGGTCTGGATACCGGAGGAACGCAAAGAGGAAGCAAAACTATCCGGCTATACCGTGGTTGATGATGCAACGATAATGGCTACACATCTTACGGAGGTTCTTCGAAAGCATGCCTCTGAATTATTGGGAAGACAGGAGGTTCAGAACTTGCTGGACAACTTAAGCCGGTCCTGTCCAAAGGCGGTTGAGGAACTGGTGCCGAACCTCCTTTCTTTGGGTATTTTGCAAAAGGTAATGCAAAATCTTATAAAGGAACGAATATCCATCAGAGATCTGTTGACTGTTGTTGAGACCCTGGCTGATTATGCGGTTTTGACAAAAGATCCGGACCTGTTAACCGAATACGTCAGGAATAAACTTTCAAGATCCATTATCAGCCCGTATATAGGAGAGGATGGTTTCTTGAAACTGATAACAATGGATCCGGGTGTAGAGGATTTATTGCTTAAGGGGATTCAGAAAGCGGAACATGGTTCATATCTTTCCATAGATCCAAAGATTGCAGATTCGATTATTGCTTCTATCAAGCAGGAGGCGGAAAAAGCCATGTCAAAGAATATTCAGCCGATCCTTCTGACATCCCCTGTAATACGAAGGCATTTAAAGAAAATGGTGGAATATTTTATTCCTTCATTAATGGTACTGTCCCAGAGCGAGCTATTGAGCGATATCGGGTTTAAATCAATTGGAAAGGTAAGTTTAAACTATGCAAATTAAAAAATACCAGGCCAGGACAATTAAAGAGGCAACCGCTAAGGTTAAGAATGTGCTTGGACATGATGCCATGATTATTTCAACAAAGAAAATAAAGGGGAACGGTAAAGATGGTCTGTTTGAGATCGCTGCAATACCGCCGAAAGATAATATTTCAAGTGAATATTCGGATCTTTTTGGGGAAGTAAAAACAGAGCTCATGAGCATAAAAGAGATGCTTTATCTCGTGAATCATTGCGGCGGTTATTCAGAAAAACTGTTATTGACTCCCGGAATTCTCAACCTCTATGCGAGAATGATAAAAAACGGAGTTGATGATTATTATGCACGACTCTTTTTAGAAAGGTCGGGGGCCTTTAACGGGCATTCTGATGACGGTTTGAACAATTTCAAGGAAAAAGTCTTCAAAGAGATAATGCAGGTCATAAAGACAAAAGATCCCTTTGACGTCGCAGATAACCGCCGGTTAATAGCAGCCTTTATCGGTACAACAGGGGTTGGTAAAACCACAACCATTGCAAAGCTTGCTGCACAGCTCATGCTGAAATCTGGGAAAAAAGTCGGCTTAATTTCAATAGACGCCTATCGAATAGGAGCTATGGAACAGCTCAAGACATACGCGGACATTTTGGGGATCCCTTGTTTTCGAGCATTTAAAAAAAAGGATCTGCTTTTCGCCCTTAAAAATATGGAAGGAAAAAATGTTATCTTGATCGATACGGCCGGACAGAGTCAGTATGACATGTCACGGATCGAAGAACTAAAGAGAATGATGCCGGGGGATATGAATATCAGCACACATCTTCTTTTGAGTGTCGCTACTAGGGAGTCTGAGATGAACAAGGCTGCCGTTAATTTCAGCGCCCTAAACTATCTAAGTTATATATTTACCAAGACGGATGAAACAGAAAGATGTGGTTCAATTATAAACCAGGTCATGAAATTAAATTTACCGATCTCTTATATAACTAACGGTCAAAAAGTGCCTGAAGATATTGAGCGAGCGGATAAAGAAAAGATCTTAAAACTGTTGTTGAGTAAAAATTGACGGTCTCGTAAAAAGTCCCAAAACCGTCATGCCGGACTTGATCCGGCATCCGGAAGTAAATGAATTTACTGGATTCCGGCTTTCGCCGGAATGACGACAAAAGCGAATTCCCGATTTTTTACGAAGCCATCAAAGTTTGAAGTGAGCTAAAGTTAAGGAATTCTGTCAATTATATAAAAACAGCGGAGTGAAGCGACACCATAACGTTAGGCACTTTTAACTTATACGGCTTTAAGTAAAACAGCCCCTTTCAGGGGCAAACCAAAGTCTGGCCCTTTGGGCCAGGATTCTTTACTGTAGGAGAGAAAAAGATGGATCAGGCAACAAATTTGAGACGAATAATAAAAGAAAAATCCGGAAAGATTCACGAGCTTAAAGCGTATCAGAAAGACAGAGACGCTTCAAAAATAAACGGGCCATTGGTTATTGCCGTTACCAGCGGCAAGGGCGGGGTCGGTAAAACAAATATTGTAGGCAATCTGGCTATTGCATATCAGAGGATGAAAAAAAAGACCTTAATCTTTGATGCTGATCTCGGACTGGCAAATATTGATATTATCTATGGCATAAATCCCAAACATACCATTGAAGAAGTCATAAGCGGAGAAAAAGAGTTGTCTCAAATTATTGTTAACGGGCCGGAAGGTGTGGCAGTAATACCGGCCAGTTCAGGTGTACAGGAATTAGCCCATCTTTCAGAAGGTCATAAGATAAACCTGTTAAACGAATTCGATATATTGAACAGAAAGTTCGACATATTGCTTATCGACACAAGTGCAGGGATTTCCTCAAATGTTACTTATTTTAATCTGGCGGCACAAGAAAGAATAGTGGTTGTAACTCCGGAACCCACATCTATTACAGATGCATATGCTCTGATAAAAATTATGTATAACAAACACGGGGTAACGAATTTTTATCTTTTGATGAATATGGTCAAAGATGAAAAAGAAGCAAAATCCGTATATAAGAACCTGAGCAGCGTCGTAGGAAAATATATGGGAAGCATATCCATAGACTATGCCGGATATATCCCATACGATAAATATTTGCACGAGTCTGTAATCAGAAGAGTGCCGGTAAGTTGTTGTTATCCGGAGGCATGTTCAAGCCATAGCTTTAAAGAGTTGGCCGATTTTTTATTAAGTCAGGCAAAAGGAAGACCCAATGACGGTAATATTAAATTTTTTTGGAAACGGTTGATGGCGGGGGCGGCGGATTAAATAATGAGGGCTGGGGTCAAAAAATATCAGCAGGCTTTCCAGGCAGAACAGGGAAATAAGGATGAAAAGCTCAGAGAAGAGCTTATCCTCAAATATGCTCCGTTGGTAAAAAACATTGCCGAAAGGATGGCGATCAGGTTACCCCCCAATATATGCAAAGAAGAGTTAGTGGGTCCTGGAATTATGGGGTTGTTTGATGCCATTGAAAAATTTGATTCAAGCAGACAGATTAAATTTCAGACATATGCAAATCTAAGGATAAAAGGGGCCATACTGGATGAATTGAGAAAAATGGACATGATTTCCAGATCCATCAGAAAAAATATTCATCGGATTGAAAATGCTATGAGATCCCTTGAGTTAAAACTCGGCAGGGAGCCTGAGGATTTTGAAATTGCAGAGGAAATGGGAGTTGATATCGATTCATATTATAAGATGACCATGAAAGCTCAAGGCGCCGGGCTTTTAAGCCTCGATGAGATCATGCCGGACGGTACAACACCAAAACTTAGCAGGCAAGTCTCGGATACGCTTTCTCCTTTTGATAAACTGAAAATAAAGGAATCAAAAAAAATTATATCCAAGGCTCTCTCAAAGCTTTCAAAAAAAGAACAACTGGTAATGTCGCTATATTATTATGATGAGTTGACATTAAAAGAGATCGCAAAGGTTCTGGATTTGACAGAGTCAAGGATATCTCAGATCCATTCAAAAATAATAATAAAATTAAGGATAAAACTCAAATCATACTATAAAGACTGATTATGACTTCTTTAAAGCGGGAAGATAATACAGAAGCGATTGTCGAACACGATCCGGACGATCCGGGGAATGAAGAGATCTCAGAGACCATCGGACACGAGTTGGATGATCCGGAGAATGAAGAGATCTCAGAGACCATCGGACACGAGTTGGATGATCCGGAGAATGAAGAGATCGCAGAGATTACCGGACACGAACTGGATGAATCGGGAGATGAAGAAAACGCAGAAGTTACCGGAGACGATCTGAATGGACCGGGAGTCCCGGAGGACGAATCATTTGTCGGTAGTGATTTGAACGAATCCAAAGATAAACGGAGTAGAACATATACAGAAAAGAAAATTAAATTTAAAGGCATTATAAAAAAGTTCAGAGTCAAAAAAACGTTGTTCTTGTTTCTTGTGGCAGGTGTATGCGTTTTGGCCGGGGGGAGTTATTATTCTTTTCAACATAAGAATGGGAAAGAAATCAATTCCCGAAGCAACATCTTTCCCATTCCCCATGATAAATCAATCATATTTGAATCGTTTATTCTACCGATTCAAAACAAGCAGGGATATACCTATATTTCTTTAAACCTTTTACTTGAATTGTCAAATATAAAATTAAAGGGAGAAATAATAGAGAAAAAAGATCAACTCAGGGGAATTATTTACGATATACTGGAACAAGAGATACACAGGGTGGAAGATGCCGACGCATTGGATAAACTAAAGACGTTAATTATAAAAAGAACTAACACAGTATTAACTTCCGGAGAAGTTCGTGAGGCATTTATAACCAATTTTTTGCTGGTTTAAACCTGAATTTACAACTTTTAGTGAATGAAATGTCAAGTACAACAAATATGAATATTATTCTCGGTCAGGGAAGCGCAGTTAAGGAAGTACACAACGTCAAGAAGCAGAATCTTGAAGTTAATCAGCAGTGTGTTGCCCAGCATGTGGAGGACAAAAAGAAAGAAGACAAAAATAAAATCCAGGATTTTGAAAAAAGCAACCGGATAGACATGAAAAACGATAAAGAGAAAAAGAAAGGTAAAAAAAGCAATAAAAGAGGCGCAGAAAAGGAAAAACAAAAACAGAAAAATAATTTCTTACAAAGTAAAATAATAGATATCAGGGTCTAATCATGGAATTTATGGATTTAAAATTCTTAATTTATACACAGATAGGGATTGATATTGTAATTATTGTTGTTTTTATTCTTTTAATTAAAAAAATCAGCTTTTTTAAAGAAAATTCATTATTGAATAAGGGATTAGATAAATATGAATCCATGCTGTGCGATGCAGTCAGGATATCCGAACAGTTCAAGGAACAACTTGATGAAAAAAAACATATGATAAAGATGCTTAATAAAAAATTGGAAAAGAGGATTGCGAGTTTAAATATGATGTTAAACCGGACGGATGCCTTGCTTTTCCATAACAGACAGTATGATAACGTGGACAGGGGGTTCCTTGATCACCACAAAAAAGAGATAATAAAATTAGAAAAGCAGGGGCATAGTTCGGAACAGATTGCCGACACCCTTTCGATTCCCAGAGAGGAAGTCATGCTCGTTTTGGATTTAAAGAAAAAAAATGAGCAGCAAGACAGTAAAGAAGGTGTGTCTTGATTCAACCCGGCTCTCCCACATGGCACGCTTCCGAAGTATATCTTCAATCTGAGGGGAATTCTACATCTTCTCCTAAACTAATTAAAAATGAAATTGTTAATGGGAAGGTGCTCAAGTCGTTTTCTTTAAGTAAATACCTTCTTTTTATTAAGGGGAAAAAGGTTATCGCCGGAACCCATGTTCCTCTACGCGAAGGGATGAAACTGTCTTTAAAAGTAGAAGAAGTATCTCCAAATCCAATCCTTAAACTCCTTGACACAAAAATTAACAGCCGTGACGCTGTTAATATATCTATGATACTTTCCGCAATCAAAGAAAATCTCTGGAAGTCGCTGTGTGAAGGGTTAAACCATGACCCGCTTTTTGGAACCGACATAAAACAATTCAAACAATTGATAAATGCTTTGTCCCAAAGATTGTTTTTAAAACCCGAGCCGGATTTATTAAGAGGAATTATTGAGAACTCCGGTTTTTGCTGGGAGGCCAAACTCAAAAATCTATTTCTTCGGAAAACAACGGGCAAAAATAATATTAACAAGTTGGCAACAAAAGATTTAAAAGGTCTTGGATCAAAGATATTATCACTTATGGAAGGAAAGGAAGCTCTCCTGAAGAGATTTTTATCGGCCATTGAAAATATCCAGCTTCTGAATCATATGGGATTGGAACAGGAAAGGAAACTATTTATTCCCATACCGATTCAATTTCCCGACGGCTTTTTTACGGTCGGTCAATTATTAATACAACTCAATCAAAAGAAAAGTGGAGATCATGAAGAGGAAAAAAGGGACAAGGATTTATTCAAAATAAGTTTTTTACTGGAATTGTCCAATCTTGGATCCCTAAGATCCGATCTGACGATTAAAGGAAAAGAAATCTATGGAAGGTTTATTCTGGCCAAGGATGAGGCAAAATTGATAGTTGAAGAAAACCTTCCGACGTTTATCAACACCCTGAAAAAAAAGGGCTTTTCCGTCCCGCAGATGGAGTGCCAAGTCAGGTCGCCAGAGATTGTAACCCAATCGCTCGTTAAAGAAATTATAAAGGAGGAAGGCTGTACCATAAGCCTGGTTGCTTAGATGACGGCAAGAAAAAGACAAGACACGGCGATTGCTTTAAAATATCGGCCAAAATCGGACAGCGCTCCCAAGGTCACTGCAAAGGGCAAGGGCAAAGTGGCTGAAAAGATCATTGAGATTGCAAAGAAGAATAATATCTACATACACAATGATCCTGACTTGATTGAGATTTTATCACAACTTGATATAAATGATGAGATTCCCCCGGATCTTTATATAGTTGCTGCAGAGTTGCTGGCATTCGTATATTCCTTAAATAGCGGCAAAAACTTCCAATAGGCAGTTATTTCCGCTTGTTTTTTGCAGAGAAATTTATCCCTTCGAAAATTAATAAGTATTATCAGTACATTGTAATGATCTATCAATTTATATTTTTTGGCATTAAAATTGCTATTAATATGTCAGAAACAAAATGGAGAAAAAATAACCGATTATTATCAGACATAATGAGAGATTAAGAAAAAAGGAGAAATAAGATTGATATCAGGAAGCTATAATCTAATTGACGGTTCTTTAACTCAACAGCTGAAGTTTGAAACCGTTGCCAACAACATGGCAAATATGAATACCAATGGCTTTAAGAAAAATATCATCTCTTTTAATGAGGCGCTCGAGATGAATAGTATATCAAAAATTGACTTTACCCAGGGCCCTGTTAGATATACCGGTAACGAACTGGATGTGGCATTGGATTCCAAAGGATTTTTTAAGATCCAAACTGCCAACGGGATACGATATACAAGAGACGGCGCATTTAAGCTTGATGAAACAGGTACCCTGGCAACATGGAATGGAGATAGCGTATTGGGGCAAAACGGACCGATCACAATAGATGGAAGTAAAGTGTCCATCGGAGGTGACGGTCAGGTTCAAGTTGATGGCGAGTCTGTGGATAGACTGATGGTTGTGGATTTTGAAAGTCCTCAGCTTCTTAAAAAAGAGGGTGGGTCATGTTACTCTTACACGGGAGAAGAAAATGAAATATCCACGGTGGAGAATGTCAGGGTTCAGCAGAATTATTTAGAAAGTTCCAATGTGAATTCCACGGAAGAAATGATCAAGATGATAGAGACATACCGGGTATTTGAGTCGGTACAAAAAGCGATTCAGTCGATTGATAAAGTTACTGACAAAATGGTTAACGATTATGGTTTGGTTCCATAGAGGAGGAGATAACTATGTTAAGAGGATTGTGGTCGGCGGCATCCGGAATGTCCGCCCAGAAATTGACCATCGATGTTATTGCAAATAACCTGGCCAACGTAAATACCGCCGGTTTTAAAAAGAGCAGAACCGATTTTCAGGACTTGATGTATCAGACCATCAGTGAGGCCGGGGCCACAACAGAAAGCGGAGGGCAAATTCCGGTGGGCATTCAGGTGGGCATGGGAACCATGCCTGTTGGAGTGCATAAGGTTTTTGGACAGGGGGATTTTGAAGAAACAAAGAACGAACTGGATCTGGCTATCGAGGGAAAAGGTTTCTTCAAGGTAATTAGTAATGAAGAGGAAGTCTATTCAAGGGCCGGTAATTTTAAACTGGATGCCGATAGAAATATTGTTACGCCAAATGGAGACAAATTGCAGCCGGAGATGACCATTCCGGAAAATACGGTTTCCATTAGTATTGACGGCAATGGAACCGTAACAACATTTGATCCTGAAGGAACCGGAACTTCCCTCGGTGCTATAGAGCTATATACCTTTCCCAACCCTGCGGGACTTTTCAGCCAGGGACATAATTTATACAGAGCTACCGACGGATCCGGAGAGGGCGTTTCCGGAACTCCCGGCTCAGATGGTGTGGGAACCATCGTTCAGGGATTTGTAGAGGTTTCTAATGTGGATGTTGTTAAAGAAATGGTTTCCATGATCATGGCCCAGAGGGCTTATGAGATCAACAGCAAGGCAATAAAAACGGCAGACAGCATGATGCAGATCGTGAATAATATATCAAGGTAATGATTATGGATAAAACAATGCGCAGTATGTTTTTTATGATCTTATTTTTGGGGCCTTGTATGTCTTATATAGCGCAACCGGTCGCCGGTGAAGATATTCAAAGAGTAATAAAACAAAGCAATCAATCCATACAAGAGTCTATATTCCGGAAGAACTTTAAAGAATATGTTTGCCGGAAGTTGAGAAAAGCGGAGCCTGATGTGGTTGTGTCCAGATTTAAAATCAAAGGCAACAGACCGGTTCCTGCCGGAAAGATAAGTTTTAAGTTGTTCCAAAAAAACAGAATAAGGCCGAAAGGGCGTGTAAAAATAATCGCCGCCGTTAACGTAAATGGACAGGTAGAAAATGAAGTTTTGCTTTCAGGTTATATTGATGTATTTGAATCCGTGGTTTGTACTTCTCGCAATTTAAAAAGGGGAGAGGCTATAGAAAAGGACGATGTTTATTTAGCAAGAAGAAATGTTTCTCGCTTATCTCAAAAGGTTATCACCCATATGGACAAGGCGGAAGGACTAAGGGCAAAACATAATATAAAGGCGGATACCTGTCTTAAAGAGTGGATGCTGGAAAAAGCTCCGGTCGTAGAAAAGGGAGATCTTATTACAATTTATGCGGAATCCGCTGATCTCAAAGTGACGGCGCCGGGCAGGGTTTTGATGAAAGGTTGTATAGGAGAGATTATAAAAGTTCAAAACTTGATGAGCAAAATGAATATTTACGCAACAGTCGTTAATAATTCTACGGTAATGGTAGAATTTTAAAAACGGGAGAAACAAATGACCCACAGGAAATACATTATTTTATTTATGGCATTAATTTTTCTGACCGGTTGTGCCGGTGGTCTAAAAAGTGCTTCCGACACGAATGAAAATAAGATGGTTCATCATCGGCAATTCCCATCTTATAAACCTCCTATGCCTGCCGAGGGATCTTTGTGGTCAGAGGCTTCGGGGATCAGCCTGTTTCCGGACAGGAGGGCAAGAAAACTAGGCGATATTGTTATTGTTAGAATTGTGGAGGATCCGGAAGCAGAATTAAATGCAAATACCAAAACCAGTCGATCATCAAGTGTAGGCGCAGCCAAACTGAAGTTTTTGGGCTACATGAAAGCCCTTGCTGAAAAGAATCCGAGGCTTGCCCAGAATCCCGGGGAAGATGATCTATTCTCGGCGTCCTTAGGCATGAATTTTGATGGTAAAGGTTCCAGTGACCGGGACGGACATTTAAAGGCATATATTTCCGCCATGGTAGAAAAGGTTCTTTTAAACGGCAATCTTTATGTGGTCGGAAAAAGACAGATCAAGGTCAATAATGAAACACAGTATATAACTCTTTCAGGCATAATAAGGCCTGAGGACATAAGTACAACCAATGAGATCTCTTCTACATATGTGGCTGACGCCAGGATAACTTATACAGGTATCGGTCCTGTGGCGGACAAACAAAAACCGGGATGGTTAGGGAGGATAGTCGATCATGTGTGGCCGTTTTAAAATTATACTTCTATTTCTTTTGGTTCTCAGTTTTAATTTTCCGGCAGCGGGCATGGCAGCAAGGATAAAGGATATTTCCTCGATCAAAGGGGTCAGGCCTAATCAGCTTTTTGGCTATGGTCTGGTGATTGGTCTCTTTGGCAGTGGGGATAAAGGTGGGAGCAGTTTTACTCAAAAGGGTCTGGCGAATATGCTGGAACATATGGGAATTAACGTCAATCCTGAAGATATAAAAGCAAAAAATGTTGCCGCAGTTATTGTGAGTGCAACGTATCCTCCTTTTGCAAGGATCGGGAAAAAAATCGATGTGACCCTGTCATCCATCGGTGATGCCAAAAGCCTGCTGGGAGGCACGCTTTTATTGACACCTTTGAAAGGTGTGGATAGCAAAGTTTATGCCTTGGCTCAGGGCCCCGTGGTCATTGGTGGTTATGCCGTCGGTGGTGCTGCAGGGGGAGGGGTCGGGAAAAATCATACCACGGTAGGAAGAATCAGTGGGGGAGCGACCATAGAAAGAGAGATTCCGCTGTCGATAATGGATAAGAAAGAAATGACGATCATTTTGAATAATCCGGATTTTAATACCGCCGCAAGGGCTGCCCAGGCCATTAACTCGCAAATCGGGGAGGGCATTGCCAGAGCCATAGACCCGGGTACCTTGAGTCTCAACATTCCTGAAAAGTTTCAAGACAAAGTGGTCAAACTTATTGCTCAAATCGGGGACCTTGAAGTTGTGCCCGATTGCGTGGCAAAGGTTATCGTCAATGAAAAGACGGGAACCGTTGTGGTCGGAGAAAATGTCAGGATACAGAAAGTTGCCGTTGCTCATGGGAATTTGAGCATTCAGATAAAAGAGACAAAACAGGTGTCACAGCCACTTCCCTTTGCCCCGCCAGGAAGAGGGGCTGGTGCTACCCAAATGGAAGGGGGCACAATAGTAGCACCGGGAGGAAGTACCGTTGTTACCCCGGATAGCGATGTAGGAGTTACCGAGGAGGATAATCGTCTTGTTTTGATTCCGGAAGGAAGGACTATCGGAGAGCTGGTCAAGGCATTAAATGCAATTGGCGTTACTCCCAGAGATCTCATCACAATTCTACAGGCCATAAAAGCGGCAGGTGCGCTCCAGGGGGATCTGCAAATTATATAACTCAAGGGAAATGCCTAAAATGAGCTAAAATGCCTAAAATATTAAAGGAATTTCATATTCTTTCCAAATTGGATTCGAACCTTTATCGAAAGAGATGAATATTAAATAATTCAAAAGCAGGATTTAGGTAAAAGGGGGAAAGTAGAATGGTAAAATCGGTGGCCGCAAGCCCTGAACTAACAGGATTACCCAAAGATGTGTCTCAAGCGAAACTTAAGAAAACCTGTGCGGAGTTTGAATCGATTTTTATAACCTATATGTTGAAATCCATGAGTACGGCCATGGATGATGACCCCCTTTTGGGAAATGACAATGAAAGCAAGATCATTAAATCCATGTTTAATGAAAATCTTGCACAGGAAATTTCAAGAGGTGGGGGCATGGGACTGGGAAGTATGCTTTTTGAAAGTCTGAAAGATAAAGCTTAATCCGGATAAATCATAACCAAAAATGTTTGCCACAAAGACACTAAGACACGAAGGGTTTTATTATTCTTTTTTCGTGCCTTGGTGCCTTAGTGGCAGAATGGAAAAAAGTTTTGCCATAAAAGGCACAGAATTTATAAGTAAGAACTTAAAAATTACACTTCAGATAACACCATGAACTACCGATAAACAGAAAAGGGAGTTTATTCATGGAAAATGATGTCATTGGTTTGGTTGAAACGCTTTTTTTCAAAAAGATTATGCTATACAATGATCTTCTGCATTATTTTAAGGAAGAAAGAGAATCTCTTATCAACATAAATCTGGACAAACTGTGGAAAATATCTAAAGAAAAAGAGAAGGCGTGCTCAGAAATAATATCCACAAGACAGGAGATTATGTCTGCAGTTGGTTCAAAAGAAGATCACCAATCTTTTAATCTTAACCGAATAATGGAGTGTATCCCCGGAAAATATAAGACGGATTTTCAAAAGCTATACCTTAGGATTCTGAAACTAAAAGGTGAGATTGAGGTCTTAAGGATACAAAATATGACCGTTATAGATGATTCACTGGATTTTATGGATGAAATAATATCGATCATAACCGGAGAGACGGAATCCAGGATTATTTACAATGACAAATGCCGGTTTAGCAAATCGGGTCCCAATTTATTTTTAAACAGGGAGATTTGAGCATGTCAAGTTTGGGTATGGTATTAAATATTGCAACAACTGCTTTGGCTGCCCAGCAGTATGGCATGGATGTTACCGCACACAATATTGCCAATGTTAATACAGAAGGCTATTCTCGACAAATACCCACCCTTCAAGGAAAACAGGCTGTACTGTATCAAGGCGTGATTATGGGACTTGGTGTGAAAACGGAACAAGTCACCCGATCCGTTGACCAGTTTATCGAAAACAAGCTTATGCAGGAAAAATCGAACCTGTCATCCTCCCAAGAGACGGAGAAATATATGCAGGTTCTGGAGGGTATTTTCAGCGAAAATTCTGAAGCCAGTATTAGTTCAATGCTGTCCGATTATTGGAAATTGTGGAATGATGTTTCCAACAACCCGTCAGGATCTTCGGAAAGGATTGCGCTTTATGAGCATAGTCTGCTTATGTCAGAGCAATTTAAATCCTTGGGCCCGGATTTGAATCAGATTCAGACTGACATAACCCGTGCCGTAACTGTTGGCGTTGAAAGGATAAACCAGATTACAAGCGAGATTGCACAGGTCAATGTTGAAATTGTGGGTATGGAAACGAATAATAACGTTGCCAATGATCTCAGAGATAAGCGCAATGCCCTGGTTTCGGAGCTGAATGAATACTTGGACATTAAGGCTTTTGAACAGAGCAATCACTCTCTAACTATTATATCGGTTAGAGGCTGTACACTGGTTCAGGGGGATGGCAACTATGAACTGGAAATGGGGGGGAGTAACGGAGATCGGGTAAGATGGCAGGATTCCGGTGGCAATTATGTTGATATTACAAACCATATAAGCAACGGAAAGCTTGGCGCATGGCTCGATTTAAGAGATAATATCATTTCTAAATATGAACTGGATCTTGACGCAATGGCAAAGGAATTTATCTGGTCTGTCAACCAACAGCACAGCCAGGGGGTGGGGCTTGAAGGATTCAGTACGGTCACGGGGACATATGCTGTATCAAACAGCGGAGAAGCACTCGGAACTCAAAATTCGGGACTCGATTACTACGAAAAAATATCCGACGGAAATTTTAATCTCTGGGTATATGATTCCAACGGAGCGGTTGTCGGCGGATCTGCAAACGTAATTACTATTGATGCAGACACGGGAGGCACCACGCTGGCCTCACTTAGAAATGATATAAATGCCGTTGACAATATAAGTGCTTCTATAACCACAGACGGAAAACTAATGATCGATGCTGACAGTGGATATACATTTGCCTTTTCCGATGACACAAGCAACGTCCTTGCGGCGCTCGGGGTAAATACATTTTTCAGTGGAAGTACCGCCGGAGATATTTCTGTAAATAGTGGAATTGTTGCGGACAAAAACCATATTGTCGCCGCCCGGATTGACGCTGCTACCGGGGAATTTGCCGCCGGCGATAATGATAATGCTTTGGCAATGACCGATCTGCAATACACGTCCATGGATATTTCACAGTGGACCTGTGACAGGATCAATGGAAACACAAAAGGAAGTGTCACTACGACAATTGAAGATTATTATCATTCCATGGTAGGCTCTATAGGAATCGTCTCTTCAAGCATCTCAAGAGACACGGAATTTAATGAGATGATGGTTAATGAATTAAATACCTTGAGGAACAGTATTTCGGCGGTCTCCCTTGACGAGGAAATGACAAACCTAATAAAATATCAACATGCGTATCAAGCGGCGGCCAAGCTTATAACCGTTTCAGATGAAATGCTTAATACTTTGATTTCGGCGAGATAGGCTATGAATAAGGAGTTTGTTATATGCGAGTTGCCAATAAAACAATTTACGATACAGTAACGTATAATCTCGGTAGTTGCACCCAAGAGATGAACAAGGCCAATGAGATTGTTTCCAGCGGGAAGCGTATCAACAATCTTTCTGATGATCCTGTCGGACTTACTCAGGCCCTCGATCTCAAATCTGCTATCTCAAACCTTGAGCAGATGCAACGGAATATCTCTCGTGGGAACTCCTGGCTTGCGTCATCCGAAAGTGCCTTAACCCATGTGCAGGATATTATTTCCGAAACCAAGACTCTGTGCATTCAGATGGCCAATGCAACCATAGACTCTACTCAGAGGTTATCCGCAGCCGGAACCGTTCAGAACCTGTTTGATGAAATAATTTCTTTGACCAATACCAATATCGCCGGAAGTTATATTTTTTCCGGTTCTAAAACCGATACTACGCCATTTAGCGACAATGGCACTTATAATGGGAATAGCAATGCGTTTACCGTAAAGATCGGGAAAGATGCTACAATTGAAGTGGGAAGCGACGGTGGCGCTGTTTTTGGAGATATCTTCACTACAATGGCTGATTTGAAAAACTCACTCGAGACGAATGATGTGGGGGGCATCCAGGATGCGATGAGCGACCTTGATGGTCATTTTGATGATATTTCCGCCAAGACTTCTGATGTGGGTTCCAAAATGAACCGCATGGACGTAAAGGAAAAAATCTTTGAGGATATTATTTTTGCCAATACGGAAAGGCTTTCTAAAATTGAAGATGCGGATATGGCCGAGGCAATCATGGAGTTAAAGGCCAGAGAGTTTGCCTACCAAGCGGCGCTTTCTTCTTCGGCCAAACTTATGGCACTGACTTTAATGGATTATATGGAATAATAGAACAAAATTTGCCAGGGAAAGGCGATGCTTATACTGACAAGGAAGTTGGGTGAGAAGATTAATATCGGTGATGATATTACGGTTACTCTTCTTGAAATAAAAGGGGCGCAGGTCAAGCTCGGGATTGACGCACCAAAACGTATCGGTATTCACCGCAACGAGATATATGAGAAAATCAGGGAAGAAAATCTGAGCTCCTCTAATATTAGCGACGCAGATCTTTCAAAAGCGGTTGCCCTTTTGTAACCCATTAAATTTGAGAAAGTAAAATTGAAGATTAAAACGACGAGATTCGGAACCATCAGCATAGAAAAAGAGAAGACCATCGACATGCCTTTTGGTATGCTTGGATTTCCGGATCAAAAGAAATTTGTTATACTTCAGCATCGGGAGAATTCACCTTTCTTCTGGTATCAGTCGGTGGACGATCCAGCCCTTGCCTTTGTCATTACAAGCCCGCTTCTATTTAAGCCCGACTATCAGATAGATCTGGAAGATGCTTTAAAGGTAATGTCATGGAATGGAGACGGAAAAACCCATGGGGTAGAGATATATATTGTCGTTAATATTCCAAAGGGATTGCCTCAAAAGATGACCGGAAATTTTATTGGACCCATACTGATCAATAATAAGGTTCGCCAGGCGGTGCAAATTGTAATCTCCAACAGCCCTTACATCCATAATTGTCCTCTTGTATCTGTATGAGGTTTTTGAACAGATAACAGAACAATTCGCAATCAATAAGAAAAAAGCAGAGTTTTTTTAATAGACTCTGCTTTTTTTTGTTTGTCTTTAATGCTTTTTTGAATGATTGGCACGAAGTTTGAATTAATTAATGTAAGATAAGATTTTAGCGTGGGGAGATCGGTGATGAAAGAACCGTTAAATATCCGGACAACCATAGAACCCCGCATTCATTCGGCGGGTAAGAATAAACAGAATTTATCTGAAATTGGATGGAGAAAGGATAACCTATCGATATCATTTTATAATTTACTAAAAAATAGTATCAAGGGCATTGGGTCCGAAGCTGATTTGTATCAAACGGAACACCCTTTGGGAAAAGAGCAATTGCGACAACTGATAGAAATTATACAAATTCAGATGAATAATTATTTATTCAATGCCCTTTCCGACGGTGATGAAGATAACGAATTTTCCGGATTTCAGGTCGACGGGTTGAATTTTCCTGCAATAGGAAATCAGGCGGAACCTTTTGTGTCAAAAAATGAACATGCTTTACAAGAAACAGAAGCGATTGAACCGCAAACCCATATTGGTAATATCATTGATCGAGCTTCAAAGAAATACCACGTAGATCCTGAATTAATAAAGGCTGTTGTAAGGGTTGAAAGTAATTTTGATGCAAACTGCACCTCTCCAAAAGGAGCAATGGGACTTATGCAGCTCATGCCCGAAACCGCAGAGGAACTGGGTGTCAAAAATTGCTACGACCCCGTTGAAAATATTATGGCGGGAACCAGTTATCTGAAAAACCTCCTTGACAGATATGATGGCAATGTTTCTCTTGCTCTGGCAGCCTATAACTGGGGAATGGGTAATATTGAAAGGCACCCCGAAAAATTACCGAGAGAAACCCGAACATATATCGCCCGTGTCAATAATTTATTATATAAGGAAATATTGTAATCCGTTTTAAAGAAAGGAAACCATGCCAAGCGTACTTATCGTTGATGACGAAGAGAGCATACGATTTTCATATAAAAAGTTTTTGACTGATTCGGGATACGATGTTGCTGTTGCATCCCATCTCCTTGAAGCCAAAGCCATTCTTCCCGCCAATGAATTTGCAGTGGCAATCGTTGATCGTATATTAGGAGACGACAACGGCATGGATCTCGTAAAGCACATCAGAAAGACACACCCATTTTGCGAGCCCATCCTGATTTCCGCTTATCCCAGTTTTGAATCAGCATCCGAAACCCTTCAATATGATGTTTCTGCTTACCTTACCAAGCCGATCGTAAAAAAGAAGCTGTGTCAGGCGGTTGAAGATGCTGTGAGGAAGAACAAAATCAAAAAAGAATCACAACACAATGAGATAATTCTTCAGTCTCTATTCGATTCATCTCCGGATGCGATCGTCATCAGCGACCTTTCCCACAAAACCAGATTTGTTAATCCTGCGTTTACGCGTATCTTTGGATACGCGAAGGAAGAGCTGATGGGAAAATGCATTCCGTATGTGCCGGACTGGGATAAGAAAAAAACGGAATCTGAAAGAAATGATCTTGTTATGGGAAGGGCTGTCAGGGAAAGGGAAAGCAAGAGATTGACAAAAAATGGTAGATCCGTGGATATATCCATGACCCAATCCCTCTGCAGGGATAGTAATGGAAAACCCTCCGACATTTTAACGATAATTCGTGATATTACAGACAAACGCAAAATAGAAAAGCAGCTGATTCAGGCTCAAAAGATGGAGGCGATCGGTACACTAGCCGGAGGGATTGCCCATGACTTTAACAATCTGCTCTTTATTATTTCCGGTTATGCCGAGATGAGTATGGGCGATCTTCCTGAAGGAAACCGGATCGTTGGAAATATGGCGCAAGTGCGAAAGGCGTCAAGCCGCGCCAAAGAATTGGTCAAGCAGATTCTCACCTTCAGCTGTATGGAGGAACAGAAAAAGAAACCCATGTTGATCCAGCCCATTATTAAGGAGGCGCTTGCGATGTTGCGCGCCTCTTTACCTTCGACTATTGAAATACGGAAGGAAATCCACGATGATTGCAAATGCGTATCCGCCGACCCAACCCGAATACACCAGGTAATCATGAACCTTTGCACAAATGCTTATCATGCCATGCGTGAAAAAGGCGGCGTGCTGGAGGTTGTTCTGAAGGGCGTCACACTCGATATCGATGATACGGCGGATCATTTAAACCTGTCTCCCGGCAGTTATATCATGCTGAAGGTGAGCGATACCGGTAAAGGAATTGAAGAATCGGTAATGGAACGGATCTTTGAGCCGTATTTTACCACCAAAGCCAAGGGTGAAGGAACGGGGATGGGACTTGCAATGGTCCATGGAATCGTAAAAAGTCTTGGCGGAGATGTAAACGTATCAAACAAACCGGGAAAGGGCGCCACATTTTATATTTATCTTCCGGAAGTCACTTCAGATTCTACGGATGCGGAAATGGTATTTATGGATTTCCCTGCGCGGGGGGATGAAAGAATATTGCTTGTGGATGACGAAGAGCAGATTGTTGAAATGCTGCAAGAGATGCTGGAGCATCTGGGATACCGGCTTACTGTGACAACCAGTAGTGAGGAAGCTCTGAAGTTGTTTCATTTTGATCCGGATGCCTTCGATCTGGTAATTACCGATCAGACCATGCCGAAAATAACGGGTATGGAACTGAGCAAAAGACTTCGTGATATACGATCCGATATACCCGTAGTTCTTTGCACCGGTTACAACGAAATGGTTACCCAAGGAAAACTCAACGCCGCGGGGATAAATGAATATTTAATAAAACCTATCCAATGGAGTGAGATAGCCGGGACCGTTCGACGATTACTGGATAATAAGCGCGTATTAAGCCCATTAACTCTTCAACAATAAATCTATTTTTTTCTGCGAACAACTCTTCTCTTTTTAACCCTTTTGCGGGGTTTTCTTGAAACAGGAGTTACGGTATTAGACTCTTGAAATACCGAGTGGATCATTTCTTTATTATTTTCTGATGCTTCCCAAGGAAGATTCTGCCGGTATCTGCAGGTTGACCTGGGGCATTTTAAAATAGTTTTTCCTGCTTTATCGGAAGTTTCAACTAAGAATGGATTGTTACATTGTAAACAGAGAATATGATATGGTTTGCCCCAGCTAATAAAATTGCAGTTTTTGGCTAAACATCTATAAAAAGTTTTTCCCATTGCAGTCTCTTCGGCCTGGATTTTTGACTGTTTACATATGGGGCATTCAAGTGCCAGATCTTCTTCAAAAGCTGTGATACGTTTTTCTATATCATCATCGATTCTGATTAAATCCTCTTTTTCAGAACTTTTGTCCGGTTTATCACCAATTGCTTCTTTTACTTCTGTAACTTTATTAACGGTTGAGTCGATTTCTGATTCCTCATCCTTATTTTTTACAAGCGTATCTTTATCTTGCTCTGCGGGTTCCATGTCTTGTAACGGTGTTTCGATGGGAGAAGTGGAATCATCTACGGCTATGTTTTTAGCAGCTACTTCCTCAACCGGATCTTGCATATCGCTTTGTTTCTCAACATCATCGTATGATTTGGTTGTACCGCCTTTTACTCGCTCTTTCGGTCTCTCAGATTCACTTTGTTCACCTATATCCGAAATATTATTTGTTTTATTTTCATCTGAAGAAGGCTTACCAAAAGCTAGCTTCTTCAGTTTCCCTTTATAGGCAGCTGAAGATAAGACTTTAGGGTCGGACAGGGAAATCTTGGAGGCCTTATGCCAGCTGTCAATTTTTTGACGACCCAGAATGCCTGACTTTTTTATTCGAGGTTTTTGCTCTTCCGATTGTTCCGGACCCTTTGTTGGTGATGGATCGGGTTGCTCTTTATCCAAAAGAACGCCCTGCATGGTTAATACTTGATCAAATTGATTTTTGGCGGTATCCAGGTCTTTTCGTTCCGATGTTACCTCATCCACGGTCTGAATGAAGTAGGCGATGAGATTCATTCCAGGCATACCCGGGAAGGCCTGATCGAGAAGTTCAACCAAGATTGCGGACGGCTTTCCAGGAATAAACCTTTTATCATCATCAACATTAATATAGCCGTTCTCGATCATATCCCGGACAACACTATTCATATCCTCACGGTCCGGTCCAAAGTCCATTTCTTCCAATTCACTCATTAATGTTTCAGAAGTATAACGAACAGATGCGCCGGAAGGAATACTTTTTATCTCGTTTTCACGTTCCATTAGCAGAATAAGACATGATATGATGAAAGAATTCAAGGACAGCTTGTTCGTCAGATAGTTGCTGCCGATCAAACGTTCTAAATGCTTAATAAGAACTTTATCAAATATATCGAGAACGTTAGTTTTGACGTTATCGGTATCCCGCATCATTTGACCTTCCTTTTTTAATTTATTTGCTCATACCCCAATCCGTCGAAACATTAAGAACTTAAAAATATGCAAAACTTATACCACTTATGATCTATGAAATGGAATGAGTTTTGCATTAAAAATTAACTCTAAAGCAATAACATTTTCGAAAAGTCAAATCAGATTTTAGGGTAACAGGAGATTCTTATGGCTTCCATAATAACCTTGATAGGTATAGACAACACTATATTAAGCCTTAATTACAGCAATAAAAACACGTTAAAATATAAGTATGTCCACCATATAAGACAATATTACAGCAATGAGAATTCAGTTGAATCAGTAGGTGAGATAGACAATGAAGAGCTGATTAAAGTATTGTGGGATACCGGTGAAAGTCCTGAAGCGATAAAGAAAAAACGGAAAAATCTGAACAGTTTGAGATCTTCTGTGAATGCGGATCTTAAAAAACTTTATATGAACGGAAAAAATCCAGAAGGGGTAAAAATAGGTCCGGGCAATATCTTTGTAATGTTAGACGAGGCAAAAGACAAAATCCTTAAGGAGTACGGATATGATTTGAAGCCGGATGGCACACTTAAACTGGACCAGATAATGGATATCCTGAGGCTGGCAAATGAAACCATATCCGGGTCAATGGCTGTCGAAGAAAAAGTTGGAAAAGACGGTTTACGTAAAATAGATCAGTTAAAGAGCATTATCAAGGGATTATCGGAAAAGGTGGGTTTCTCCTCTCCGGAACTGTCAAAAACGGATCATAAAACCGAAGGGGCGTTAGATGATTTTAAAACGTTTGAGAAGGTTGATGATTTAGGAGAAGTCTCAGATGACATTGCCGGAGAAGGGGAGGTTGAAGGGATTCTTGAAGCGCTTGAAGAAGTTAATGAACTTGAAGAAGATGAGGTTTTAGAAGAGGTTGAGGATTCAGAGGAAGTCTCGGATGAAATAGCTGAAGAAGATGAAATTGATGAGAATATTGAAGAGATCGAGGATTTAGAGGAAGATGAGATCTTAGAAGAGGTTGAAGATTTAGAGGAAGTCTCGGATGAAATAGCTGAAGAAGATGAGATTGATGAGAATATTGAAGAGATCATGGATATAGAGGCAGATGAGGATTTAGAAGAGGTTGAGGATGTTGATCTGGATGAGCTTATAGAAATGACGGAGGATAGTGAGGCGGTTGAGAGCCAGGACGATCTCGAAGGCGCCGGGATTGATAAAGGTTCAGGCACGTCGGGGTCAGGGGATGGTCCGGATGGAGTTGAGGCTTTAGAGAAGGATGACGGTATGGGATTTCAGTCCGAAAATACCGGTGATGGCCATTCGGTTGTTGGTGAAGGCGTCGGATCAGGCGGTAGTATAGGATCCGATCGTCTTGGAACAGATGATACCTTTGAAGATATGGAAAAAGATGATTCTCAAGAAATTGAAGAGATTGAGGAGTTAGAGGAAGATGAGGTTTTAGAAGAGGTTGAGGATTCAGAGGAAGTTACGGATGAAACAGCTGAAGAAGATGAGACTGAGGAAAGTTTTGAACAGATTGAGGAGTTAGAGGAAGATGAGATCTTAGAAGAGATTGAGGATGTTGATCTGGATGAACTTACAGAAGGGCCGGACGATAGTGAAGCGGTTGGAGGCCAAGACGACCTTGAAGGCGTCGGAAGTGACAGAGGTCTTGGAGAAAGTGATGAGAATTTTGATGAAGATAATGGAAAAGATGGCATTAAAAAGGCGGAAGGTGAAAAAGGAACTGAAGCAATAGGACTTCCTGTCGACTCCTTGGGGAAGGAATATCCTGATGAAGTGAGTGATAAAGTAAAAAAAGATAGACTTCTTGCCGAAGAATTTGACGGTTACCTCGGTGTAATGGATAGATATTATAATCATTATATATTGATTCCCGGAGGCGAATATATTGTCGGGAGTAAAAAGCCCGGAAAGGATGAAAAAGCCGAACAATTGATCTCCTTATTCCCTTTTTATATTGGCCGATTCACTGTAACCAACGGTCTTTTCGAAATATTTGTTGAGAAAACCGGATATAAAACTGTGGCTGAAAAACTTGGATATGGAAACGTCTATTATGGGCGTTGTCAAAGGAAAAAAGATGAAAAAACAGGTTTGATAACCTCTATTTGGAATTCATCTCTTTATTTCAAAATCGTGGAAGGAGCATGCTGGTATCAACCGTTTGGCCTCGGCAGCACGCTTCATAATAAAAGAAATCATCCCGTGGTTCAGATAAGCCTTGAGGATGCTATGGCCTTTGCCGCCTGGACCGGCAAAAGACTCCCCACCGAAGATGAATGGGAGGCCGCAGCACGAACTGAAAAAGGATGGAGTTTCCCATGGGGAAAAGAGTGGAAAAAACATTGCTGCAACATAGAGGATAGCTTATCCGGTGACACAACCCCAGTGGAAAAATACGCAGAATTTGAAAATGAGTTAGGGATCGTTGATACAATGGGAAATATTATAGAATGGACCTCGGACAATTTTACAGCCTTGTCAGATAATAAAAATAGATCCGGATGCCATATCGCAAAAGGCGGAAGCTGGATATCACAAAATGATATCAGATTGTTCAGCCGTTTCAAGATAGCACCTGAATCTCATTCCAACATTCTTGGATTTAGGTGTGTTGCACATTAAAATGGATAACTATTACTTGAACGAAAACTTATTCTAGAAGTGGTTTCAAAACCTTCAATCAGGTTCAAGGTCAAGGCGGGACGAGGGATTCAAACGCAGGAATATATTTAATATTTCGAGTATTGAATCCCTCGTCCCAACACAGAAATTGGGCCTGAAGGGAGGTTTTGAAACCACTTCTAAGCATTTTAGCCTTCCCCCACATAAATTACCCTCTATTTGGCAAATTTGAACTTTCACCAAAATACAGGCATCTTGTATCCATAACAGGGTATAAAGATTTTTAAAATGTGAAATGAATTACATAAAATTGATAAATTAATTTCATACTATTCCTTTCATGACTCCATGGCTGCTTATATAACCTATTGAGATTTTAAGAAATAAAATTAACAATCAAACTGTGCATGATTTTTGCTATGCTAAGAAGGTTGAACGGTTTGAGGCGATTAAAAATATTTTCCCTCAAACAGTTATAAGTATAAAATGTAATCATGCCCGAAGCTAGTTTGAAATTGTACGGTTACTCATTGTTTGATGAACACGTAAAAAGTCTGATTTGGACGGTTTCGTAAAAAGTTCAAATTCAAGGCGTGCAAATTTTGTAATCATGAGGCGTACTTTTCGTACGTTGAATTTTTACGAAATGCAGCACAACGCAGAAGTTGGACTTTTTACGAAACCGTCATTGTTTTGTTAGAAAGCATTCCACAACATATTGGGCTTCAAGAAGGAAGTTATGCTTATGAATGATAGACCGACAGCAATAAATGACATCTTCCAAAAAAAGAAGGATAAATTGTGTCAGGATGGTTTATGGGTGATATCTAAAGGCAGATATACGGACTTTGATTTGAGCAGGATCTGGGATGGGGTTAAAAAGAAGAAAGCCATGGAATATAAAATATCCGAGTTAG
>JAFDEW010000046.1 GCA_019310125.1 Deltaproteobacteria bacterium
GATGAGAATTTCTCCAGGGTTGAACGGAGCGACCAAAAGCTGGTCGAAAGTGCCGAACTCGCGCTCCCGCGCCACCGAAAGGCTGGTCAGAATCATGACCACCACCATGCTGACGATGCCGCCCAGGGCCGATACAATGAACCATCTGCTTTGAAGATTGGCGTTGAACCAGGCCCGGTCCACCAGTACCACGCCGGGGCCGTCCATGCTGACCACCCCGTTTTTGACAAGATCCTGATTGTACTGTTCGACAATGCTTCCGATATACCCCAGGGCGATCAGGGCCACATTGGAATTGCGGCCGTCCACAATCACCTGGAGAGTCGTCGGCCGGCCGTTGTGAAGATTACGGCTGAATTCGGGCCCGATGTGGATGACCAGACGGGCTTTTTCGCGGTTGATCATAAAGGCAATCTCTTTGTTTTGGTCAGCTCAAAATTTTCAGATCCTTCAAACCGGGACAGAAGCTGCCGGGATTCGACGGTTCGAGACTCGTCCAATACCGCATAGCGGACATTTTTAAGATCATAGGTTGCGGCATACCCGAACACGAAAAACTGGAATAACGGCGGGCCGATAATCACAAAGCGACTTTTGGGGTCCTTTAGGATCATGATAAATTCTTTAATCGTCAATGCGATGATGCGGCGTACGAAATCCATTAGCCCTCCAGACGCTTAGTGATTTTACGAAAAGCAAGGCTGATAAATAAAACAGCCATAACCGCCAGGGCCAAGGCATTGGGCAGCAGCACCGGCCAGACGTCGCCGGCCATAAAAAGGGTGTGGCTGATGTCCACAAAATATCGCGCCGGAACCACATAGCTTAGAATTTGAATGAATCGGGGAGTACTTTCCAGGTCAAAAATAAGCCCGGAGAGAAAAAGTGCAGGCAGAAACCCCGCCATAATAGAAATTTGGGCGGCCACGAATTGGATCCGAATGGCAGCCGATATAAACAGCCCAAAACCCAGCGAAGCCAGCATGAAAAGCGCACTCAAGATAAAGAGGGCGACGATGGAGCCGCGAAACGGCACATGAAACAGCGTGGTGCCGACCACCACGGACAGACCCATGCCCAGCATACCCAGGATAAAATAAGGAAGCACTTTGCCCAGTAAAAGATCAACTCTGCGAATCGGCGTGACCAGAATGGCCTCCATGGTCCCTCGCTCCCATTCTCGGGCCACCACCAATGCGGTCAACAGGATTCCGATAAGGGTCATGATCAAAGTAATGAGACCCGGCACCAGAAAATTGCGGCTGACGGCAGCCTCGTTGAACCATATCCGTTGGGATATTTTCACGGCAGGGCCGGCTACCGGTTCGCCCCGGGCCTGACGCAGCTCAGTCCATTTCTGAAGCACCCCGCGCGCATACCCCTGAATCAGACGCGCCCGGTTTGCATCGATGCCGTTGACAATCACCTGAACCGGCGCCGGGTTCCGTTGGTACAAACTGGACGAAAAATCGGCTTGCAGATGAACAATACCATCAACACGCCTTTGATTCAGCCATTCCGTTGCTTCGGCCATGGATGTCAAATGATTGGTTTTGAAATACGGTGACAAATCGAATCTGGCCGATACCTCCCGGGCCGCCGGGCCGTTGTCGTCGAGCACGACGGCGATGGGCACGTTTTCGGCATCCAGGGTGACCCCGTATCCGAAAATAAAGAGAAGCACCAAAGGTAAAACAATGGCCAGCGCAATGCTGCTGGGATCGCGCAGGATCTGGAGCACTTCCTTGCGGAGAATCCCCCGCATGCGCATAAAGAAAAGGGTGCGCGGCGTCATTTTCTCCCTCTGCTGTTTTCAATTCGATTCGGTCCGCCTGAAGGTACAATGGTTCCCTCTGCAAGGGCGATAAACGTATCTTCAATGGTCGGTTCCGGGTTTTCTTTTGAACGGGCCAGCGCCCGGATTTCAGAAGGCGTGCCCATGGCGAGGCTTTCTCCTAAAGACATGATCAACATCCGGTCGCAGTATTCGGATTCTTCCATAAAATGTGTTGTCACCACAACGGTCACCCCCTGTTCGGCAAAGCCGTTGATCCTGAGCCAGAACTCACGGCGAGCCAAAGGATCCACGCCTGACGTCGGCTCATCCAGGAAAAGAATTTCCGGCTCGTGCAACAGCGATGCAGCCATGGCCAGGCGCTGCTTGTAACCGCCAGGCAGTTGACCGGCGGCCTTTTCGCGCCATTTGCCGAGTCCGAATTCCGTAAACGCCCAATCCATACGCTGCCGCAGGCGATCCCCGCCAAGACCATAGGCCTTCCCGAAAAAGCGCAGATTTTCCTGTACGCTGAGCTGGCCGTAAAGGGAAAACTGCTGGGCCATGTATCCCAAATGGGAGCGGGCCATAGACGGGGAGTGCCGTAAATTATGACCGGCCACGCTAATCTGGCCGCCGCTGACCTCCAACAATCCGCACAACATCCGGAAGGTAGTGCTTTTGCCGGCGCCGTTGGGACCGAGCAGACCGAAAATCTCGCCGCGCCGCACCTCGAAAGTGAGTCCTTTGACCGCCTCGAAATCACCGAAAAATTTCTGAAGATCCTTGGTCCGAACCACCACTTCTTCATCCCGGATTGCCTTGCCGGAAGTTTCGTCGACAGAATTGATTTGAAAGCGGCTCTCTTTGTGGGGAATCAGGGTCATAAAGGCATCTTCAAAGGTCGGGGGGGTGGTCTTGATGGTTGCCGGCCATTTTTCCGGCAAAGCCTCGGCCACAGCTTGGGTGCCGTAAACATCGGTCACCACGCGCACCTTCCCGGATCGAATGGTGGCATCGATAATATGCGCTTTGCCCACAAGATGCGTCTGTATCTGACGAGGCTTGATGTCCGGCCAAGGATCCACGAGCGCTACTTTTTGTCCCACCCGCTCTTTGAACTCTCTGGGCGTTCCTTGGGCAAGCTTCTCGCCGTCATGCAGCACCACCACATAATCGCATCGCTCCGCCTCGTCCAGATAGGCTGTTGAAAGCAGCACCCCGATGCCGTCTCTTTCCACCAGCTCGTAAACGATTTTCCACAGCTCCCGACGCGAAATGGGATCCACACCTACGGTGGGCTCGTCCAGCAACAGCATCTCCGGCGACTTGATGAGCGAGCAGGCCAGCCCCAGCTTCTGTTTCATTCCGCCGGAAAGCGCACCGGCCATGCGCCGGGTATAGGAAGCCGGTCATCTTCAGTAAGCGGCGGTAACGATCTTGACGATCGGAACGAGGTACCCCCTGAAGATCCGCATAAAGATCCATGTTCTCCGCCACGGTCAAGTCCTGATACAAGCCGAATTTCTGAGGCATATATCCGACGCGACTCTGAATCTCTATGGTATCGACCATGCTATCGAAACCCAGAACGGTAACAGTGCCGGACGTGGGGACGATCAGGCCCGCTGCCGTACGGATCAAGGTAGTTTTCCCGGCCCCGTCCGCTCCCACAAGTCCGGTTACCTGTCCGCGCAGGGCATTCAGCGAAACGTCGCGAAGGGCCTGAACCGCAGGCCCCTTTTTGGAGGAAAACTCCTTTGTTAAGTTCCGGACTGCCAGAACCACATCCGTGGCGGCCGGGGTCTGCGCATGTGACTGAGCAGTCATATGGCCGGCTATCCTTGGGCCGGTTTGGCGGAATTTTGGGCCGGAGCGCCGTTGCCCCCGGATGCGTCGGACCGAACGGTATTGTCCACAATCACTGTAACCGGCATTCCCAGCCGAAGCAGGTCTTCGGAATCATGAACAAAAACCCTCACCTCGTACACCAGCTTTGTTCGCAGATCCTCTGTTTCCACGGTTTTCGGGGTAAATTCGGCCACAGGAGAAATAAAGCCGATCCAGCCTTCTGATCCGGCCGAGATCCGGCTCCGGCACATAGGCCCGTACCCACTTGGGATCGGTCAACGCCAGAGTAACAACCGGCTGGTTTGGACTCGCCATTTCTCCGGGCTCCAGAATCCGATTCCGAATGATACCCGGCGACGGTGATATCAAAGTCATATCCGCAAGCCTTATCTTTAATAATGAAAGCGATGCCTTGAGCGCCTCCAGCGTGTTTTTGGCCGCGGCAATGTCTTCCTTTCGAGGGCCTTCCAGTGCAAGATTTAACCCCTTTTCTTTGACTTTGAGCTGGGCCTGATCCACATCCAACTGGGCCCGGGCATTGTCCAGGGCCTGCTGGCTTGTAGCCCCGGCCCCCGACGTTTTACTGATGCGCTCGAAATTCAGCATCGAATTCCGGACAGTGGCTTTTACCGCCACCACCTCGGCGCGCGCCTGCTCGATCTCCTGCGGTCGGGTCCCGGCTTCGAGTCGTTTGACCACCTCCTGTTGGGCGGCAATTTGGGCCTCGGCCTCTTCGATCCGGGCTTCCAGTCGATTGGTCTGCAGCCGCGCCAGAACCTGCCCCTTTTTAACGCGATCGCCTTCTTCCACCAAAACCTGAGCAATGCGCTCTTGTTCATTAAACGCAAGGTTCGCGTCGCGGATATCGATATTTCCGTAGATTTTAAGCTCGGTGGTGGACGGATTGTTTTTCATTTTTATAAACCACCGGCCACCCATAACCCCGACCGATATAAAAATAACCGCTAATATGACAATCTTGATAATTCGCTTCATTGTATTGATGCTCCACCCTACAGGTATGGATCTCCTGGGTGTAAATCACGGCTGTTGGCAATATGAAAATTTATGTTCGTCTGCGCTACGTATTTAGCTTTGGGGAAAAGGTGTCAGGTTTCAGGTGTCAGAGTCGAGAAACTTGAAGAGCTGAAACCTGAACACTGACACCTTACGATTGAACTCAATAACCAACAATCTTGATTTACACCCGGATCTCCTTGGACTAATTCCCTTTTGTTCCTTTGTGCTTTATTGGTTTATCGGGTCATCTATCCAAAAATTTCAAAATCCATTGAATTAGTCAATCGTTTATTTTTTTATTCTGTCTCACCTTGCAGGGTAAACACATTTGATTTCGATACAGCGTAACGACGGCGTGTTTCTCTTGGAAACCGACTGACTGTTTGAAGGACTTTAGCACGCGTTAGCCCGAGTCGAATTAAATTAATATTTGAAAAATCAATGGGATAATTTAGCAACGAATTATTCTTGATAACTCCTGCGCGGCTCGGGCTTATGAGTGCTTAAGCACAAGTTTCAGTCGGTTGGAAAGAGATACACGCCGTCGTGGAGCGTTCTCTCTGTATTGGAATTCAAATGCGTTTGCCCTTTCTCACAGCGCCTTTTCGCTTGACTCAACAACTTGAATCTCTTAAGGTTTCGATTAATCTGAATGTTGCTTCCAAAAAAAGAACGTTACACTTTGAGACAGCACTATGACCATAAGACGCTTCCTCATTTTTGCACCCATACTTCTCATTATCGTCCTTCTCCAGTCATATTTCTGGGTGCCGACATATGAACAGCAAACAAAGGGAAACCCTGCGCGCCTTACCGAATACATCGCCGGATCCATCGGTGATGCCAGCCTTTTAAACCCTATCCTTTCAGCAGATTCCGCCAGCAGCAGTATCAACGACATGGTGTTCGAGGGTCTCATCGACAGGGATGAGCAATTGCACTTCAGGGGAAGGCTGGCCAAATCATGGGTCATTTTTGAAGATGCATTCTTTTATGTCAACCCATCCGCCCGCATACCGGGTCTGGGCAATGCCGATGCACAAACTCTTGCAAATTTCATTAAACACGCTCAAAAAGCAACCCGGATAAAAGATCCGAATCTTAAAGGTTCTCTAAACCGCATCACTGACATTTTTGTCCTTCCCCCCAGAACGTTTACGATCACAAAGTCGTTCAAGGATTCTAATACCGGTAAAGAGAAAACGATAGACATCCGGGTGGCAGCGCCTTCAAGGATCAAACTGGTCTTAAATACGGTAGACCAGGATTTTTTCCAAAATCTCACCCGCCTGTTGGGAAAAGATTATTTTAAATCCTTTCACGGCAAAGAATACCTGAAAAGCGATTCTCAGCTTTCCGAAGAACAAAGGGCAGCATACGCCAGAGAGCTTTTGCCAGCCTTTGAACACAATCCGATTCTTTTGTTTCACTTAAGGTCTGGAGTAAAGTTTCACGACGGCCATCTGATGGGTGCCGATGATGTCAGGTTCACATATGAAGCCATCATGAATCCGAAAAATCTTTCGCCGCGAATTTCAGATTACGAACCGGTGAAAACCGTTGATGTGATTGATCCTTTAACCGTTAAAATCGTTTACAAGCGGCTCTACTCTCCGGCCATCGGAACCTGGGCTATGGGAATCCTTCCCGAGCATTTGCTCGACTCTCATGCACTCAAAAAAGAAGCCACTCGTCTCGGAAAAGATCCGAAAACCTTTTCCATTCGCCAGAGCACATTTAACCGTCACCCTGTCGGATGCGGGCCTTTCAAATTCCAAAATTGGAAATCTGATCAGTACATCATTTTGGATCGTTTTGATGATTACTGGGAAGGGCCGCCGAACTATCAACGGTATGTCTATCGGATCATTCCCGACCTTCTGACTCAGGAAATGGAATTTTATGCCGGTACTATCGACAGTTATGGGGTTCAACCCCATCAGGTCAAACGCCTGAAAAAAGATCCGCGGTTCCAGAACTTTTCCGGAGTTGCTTTCGGATACACCTATATCGGTTACAACATGAGACGCAAACCCTTTGACGATCCCCGGGTAAGAAGAGCCCTTGGGATGGCCATAGACGTTGAAAAAATCATCCAGTATGTGCTTTACGGCCAGGGCGAACCAATTACCGGACCTTTTGTCAAACAGACCGACTACTACAACCACACCATCAAACCGCTTGTCTACGACCCCAATGGCGCACTAAAGCTGCTGGAGGCAGCCGGTTGGAAACGAAACAAGGCCGGCCGGCTTGAAAAAAACGGCAAGCCATTTAAATTCACCCTGATTACCAACAGCGGCAACGACCTTCGAAAGGCCGTACTGGCCATTGCCCAGGACGCTTGGAAACAGATCGGCATCGATGTTTACACCGATGTTTTGGAGTGGTCTGTTTTTATCCAGGAGCGAGTGAATAAAGCGGATTTTGATGCACTGATTCTGGGCTGGCAGATGGGAATTGAACCGGATCTTTATCAGATATGGCATTCGAGCCAGACAAATCCCTATCAGCTCAATTTTGTCGGCTATAAAAACAAGGAAGCGGATGATCTTATCATCAAGATCCGGCAGGAATACAATCATAACCGGCAGATCGAATTTAGTCACAGGCTTCACGAAATTATTTCCGCTGAACAGCCCTATACATTTCTTTATGTGGGCAAATGGACCGCTGTTTTGGATAAACGCATCGTCATCAAAACTGTCGATGATACCGGAGTCATACAGTATGAAAAAATAACCCCTACCAAAACCGGTAATTATAATTTCTATTTTAATCAATGGATTAAGCTTCCACAGGTTCCCAGTTTTATGGACAAAGGATAGACCATGTTATCATTTATCGGACGAAGTGTTGTTCAAAAAACCATTACGCTTTTTTTTGTTTCCATTGTATCCTTTTTGATCATTCATCTTGCTCCTGGAAGTCCAAGCCAGGTGGATCCTTTGAATCCCAAGTTTACCCCCGAAATGGTGGAACGATTTCAAAAAGAGTTTCACCTGGATAAACCCCTTTACGTTCAATATATCTATTTTTACCGGGACCTTTTTACAGGTAAAACCGTTTCCTGGAAGGACAATCAATCGGCTCTTAAAAAGATTTGGGAACGATTTTTAAACAGCCTGCCCTTATTTGTTGTGGGCACACTCATTACCTGGACCCTTTCGTTTCCGGTGGGAATCCGGTCCGCTATTTTTAGGGGCGGAATCTACGACCGCAGCGCCACGTTCATATCGTATGTACTGATTTCAATTCCCGGATTTTTCTTTGCATACGTGCTGATCATATTTGTCGTTACTTACTTTCATGTTCCGGTAATCGGTTTGGAAACGTTCGGTATCGGAGACGCTCCGGCAACTTATCTGTTCATGGACCGAATCTGGCACCTGCTTCTTCCCTCCATGTTGGGTGCAACGGGCGGCATTGCGGTTCTTTCCAGATATGTTCGTAGCCAGATGCTTGAGGTGGAAGGTCAGGACTATATCCGCACCGCCAGGGCCAAGGGGCTTCCTCCGGAACAGGTGCACTATAAACACGCGCTTCGAAATGCAATGTTGCCCTTTGTCACCATGTTCGGCCTCATTTTGCCCGGGCTGATCGGAGGCTCGGTGATTATCGAATCTATTTTTTCCTGGCCCGGAATGGGGCGAATGGCCTATGAAGCTATCCTGGCCAGGGATTATCCGATCATTCTGACGGTCAACTTTGTATCAGCCGTCCTGGTTCTGGCCGGCACGTTTATTTCAGACCTGCTTTACCTGGTTGTCGATCCAAGGATACGCTTGTAATGAATCTGGCTGAAAAAAAATTAAACAACGATTTTTATATCGAATCGCCTCTGCCGCC
The DNA here is from genome assembly GCA_019310125.1 of Deltaproteobacteria bacterium. Lineage (GTDB taxonomy): Bacteria > Desulfobacterota > Desulfobacteria > Desulfobacterales > UBA11574 > S5133MH16. Next base: position 8,495 of record JAFDEW010000046.1, read on the forward strand.
AAAGCGAACCCGGATGCAGAAATTCCGTCGCCTTTTCGGCCAAAACCGTCTCGCCATTTTAGGACTTTTTATTTTTATCCTATTTTTTTGCTGTGCCGTCACCGGCCTCTTTTTGACATCAGGATCCAAGCCCATATTCGATCCTGCCATGGTTCGCCTCCAGGAAAAGCTGCGCCCACCGTTGGCCAAACCGAATCTTGATTCTTTGCAACCCCAAGAGGTCCCGGCCCTGGGGGTTTATCTCATGGGAACCGATGATCTGGGCAGAGATGTTTTTTCACGAATGCTTCAAGGGGCATGGGTTTCTCTGACCGTCGGTTTTGTGGCTGTGGGCATATCGGTGCTCATCGGTATTTTTATGGGTGGAATTGCAGGCTATTTTGGACAACACCATATTAGAACAGATCAGGTTCTGTTCACCTTAGCCTTAATTTTGGGAACAGGTCTGATGCTCATAAATGTTACTTTTATCGGCACAGTGATTTTATTGCTCTGCCTGGCATACATATTTTATTCTCTCTTAGCCCGGCACGGATCAACAGAAAAAGAAACGCCGGCCTTAAAAGCCATGCTTCACAGCAATGCGGTTTCCGTTGATACCCTGATCATGCGAATCGTGGATATCATGCTCTGTTTTCCGAGCTTTTTTCTGATTTTAACGGTGGTCGCCCTGCTTCCCGCGAGCATATACAACATTATGATCGTCATTGGACTGACCAGTTGGATGGGCACGACACGGTTTGTCCGTGCTGAATTTCTTTCCTTGAGAGAGCAGGACTTTGTGGCAGCGGCAAAGGCTCTTGGTCTTAGCAATTTCAGGATTATTTTTCGTCATATCATGCCCAATGCCATTGCGCCGGTGCTGGTTTCAGCCACCATCGGCATTGCTTCGGCTATTTTAACCGAAGCCGGGCTGAGCTTTCTTGGATTCGGTGTGCCCCCACCCCATGCCACCTGGGGCAACATTCTTTCGAACGGCAAAAACTTTATCTTTGATGCGCCCTGGCTGACCTTTATACCGGGGATTGCAATACTAATTGTGGTACTCTCATTTAACCTGTTTGGAGAGGGACTCAGAGATGTTATGAACCCCAAGCTAAAAGAAAGACACTAAATGATCGATGGACGAACGACCCATGACAAACCTCTTCTTTGCGTAGAAAATTTAAAGGTCTATTTTCAAAGCAACGGAGCACGCGCCCGTGCGGTGGACGGGATTAGTTTCAAAGTCCGGGAAAAAGAGACGGTCTGTATTGTTGGAGAATCCGGATGCGGGAAAACCGTTTCGGCACTTAGCATTCTCGGCCTCATTCCAACACCCCCTGGAGAAATCGTAGACGGCCAAATTATATTTTCCGGACAAAACCTTATAAAACTCGATGAAAAATCAATGCAAAAAATTCGGGGGAATCATATTTCCATGGTTTTTCAGGAGCCCCTCACATCCTTAAATCCGGTTTTCACCATTGGTGATCAGATTGGTGAGGCCGTCTATACGCATAAACAAATAGAACCAGAGGCACTTTTTCAATATTGTGTTCAACTCCTTAACGACGTGGGTATTCCATCCCCTAAACAACGACTTAGTGACTATCCGCACCAGCTCAGCGGCGGACAAAGACAGCGGGTCATGATCGCCATGGCCCTGGCGTGCGACCCGGATCTGATTATTGCAGATGAACCGACAACAGCTCTTGATGTTACGGTACAGGCTCAGATTCTCGCGCTTTTAAGATCTATTCAGAAAAAACGGTCCATGTCGGTTCTATATATTTCCCATGATCTCGGCGTCGTTTCAGCCATCGCCAATCGGATTTATGTCATGTACGCGGGCATTATGGTTGAACAGGGCAATACAGACCAAATTTTTCGCTCTGCCCGACACCCGTATACACAAGGACTTTTGGCATCGCTTCCCAGCCTTTCAAAACGGGGTAAAAGACTTCACAGTATCCCCGGCAGCGTGCCGAACCCGGCGTATAAACCCACGGGGTGTCCATTTCATCCGCGGTGTTCCCATGCCATTTTATCTTGTCGGGAAGAATTCCCCGAAATGTGTGATTACAGCGAGGGACATCAGGCCCGCTGTCCGATATTATTTAAATCTAAAGGGTACAAGGAGTCGAGCCCACCACAAAGGGCGGGTAAAGATTCAAAGGGTCAAGTGAAATACTAAAAAATTACAATGAGCTGAAAGTCTGGCAACAGTCATACAAACCAGTTTAAAGATATATGGAATCAAAAAACAAAAATAATCACCCCATTCTCCGCGTAGAAGGGTTGAAAAAATACTTTCCGATTCACCGAGGGTTTTTACAAAAAATCGACGGCTGGGTAAAAGCCGTGGACAGCGTGAGCTTTGACATCGAACAGGGTAAAACCATGGGCCTGGTGGGTGAAAGCGGCTGCGGAAAAACAACGGTTGCCCGCCTTATTTTGAAACTGCTTGAATCTGATGCGGGAAAAATTATTTTTCAGGGTCACGATATCAGCCGTTTTTCCGAAAAAGAAATGAAACCGTATCGAAAAAAAATACAGATCATTTTCCAGGATCCTTTCGGATCACTGAATCCCCGTATGACCATCGGACAGTCCATAGAAGAAGGGATTCGGATTCTGGGCCATAAACACGAATCAACCCGTAAACAGCGCCTTGGGGAACTTTTGAAGATGGCGGGTATGTCTCCGGAAATCGAAGACCGATATCCCCATGAATTCAGCGGCGGCCAGCGCCAGCGCATCGGTATCGCTCGGGCCTTGAGTGTTGAACCGTCATTGATTGTATGTGATGAACCGGTTTCGGCGCTGGATGTTTCCATCCAGGCACAAATAATCAACCTTTTAAAAGACCTGCAGGATCAGCTGGGGTTAAGCTATTTGTTTATCTCCCATGATCTTAATGTTGTGGGGTATATTTGCGACACCATTTCCGTGATGTATAATGGGCATATCGTGGAGTTTGCACCGTCGGAAGACATTTTTAATCATCCCCATCACCCTTATACCATATCCTTACTGTCGGCGATTCCCGATCCGGATCCGGATAAAACATGGCATGTTAAATTGTCCAATGGTCGTGTCGGCGATTCAGATGTTTTTTCCGAAGGATGCAAATACCAGGATAGGTGTTCCATCGTTGAAACAGCTTGTCGGAAAGATACGATGGTTTTCGAAAAAGTTGGAGAAAATCATTTTGTCAGGTGCTGGAAAGCTGCTAAAAAAATATAAATTAAGTTTTGCACTCGAAAATGGCTAAAAAGCATTTGAAGTCGCTGGCCTAAATAAAATTTTAACGATAAAATATTTAGTTTGTCATGGAGAAAATCGTATGAAACCTGTATTGTTTGAAAAGGACGGACCCATTGGATGGTTGACATTAAATCGACCGGATAAACGGAATGCACTTTCTCTTAACGTGATGAATGATATGCTCGACAACCTAAAAAATATCGCACAGGATCAGGATATCCATGTCGTCGTTATCAAAGGCAACGGACCGGCGTTCTGCGCAGGACATAACCTGAAAGATATGGTCGGTGCGGACCTGGATATTCAGCATTTTTACACCATTTTTTCGGTATGTGCGAAGATGATGCAAACCCTTCACAAACTTCCACAACCCGTTATTGCTCAGGTTCACGGTATTGCAACGGCAGCAGGATGCCAGCTTGTTGCTGCCTGCGATCTTGCCATCGCTGAAACCGGCGCCCAATTTGCCACACCCGGTTCAAAAATAGGCCTTTTCTGTACGACCCCAGCTGTTCCGCTGGTCAGAGTTATCGGAAGAAGAAGAGCCTTGGAAATGCTTTTGACGGGTCGATTTGTCTCGGCTGAAGAAGCTGAAAGGTTCGGTCTGGTGAATCAGGTTGTCTCCCCGGATAATCTTTCCCGAGAGACTAAAAAACTGGCCACGGAAATGGCTCAATACAGCCGGTATACCCTCGCTTTTGGAAAGCAGACATTTTACAGCCAGGTAGATCTAAATGAACCCTCTGCTTATGAATATGCAACCCATGCAATTGCCATGAACTGCCTTGATGAAGACGCTCAGGAAGGTATTAAGGCTTTTCTAGAAAAACGAGCACCTGTTTGGAAAAATCGGCAAGAATAAAAGGAACGAGGAATTCCTCGTTCCTTTTTGTTTATTGGAAAAAATTCTAACGTTTCGAGAACTGGAATCGAGCACGAGCACCTTTTTGGCCGTATTTCTTTCTTTCCTTGACCCTGGCATCACGCCGAATGCAGCCTGCTCTTTTCAACGCTTTCCTAAGCTCAGGGTTCGCCAATATCAGCGCCTTGGTAATTCCATGCCGAATGGCACCGGCTTGCCCTGAAAAGCCTCCACCGGTAACATGGGCTTTTACATCAAATGATCCAAGAGTATTTGTTAAAACCAGCGGCTGTTTTAAAATTGTTTTTACCACCTCAACCTTGAAATAATCATCCATGGGGCTATCATTAATGGTGATTTCGCCGTTCCCCGGCATTATCCAGGTTCTCGCAATGGCGGTCTTTCGTTTCCCTGTAGCATAATACACGTTTTCTTTTTCCATACAATTCCCCGATAATTAATGAAAATTAATTTGCGCTTCTAAAAATCAAGCGTCTCAGGTTGCTGAGCCTCATGAGGATGCTGATTCCCTGAATAAACCTTCAACTTTTTGAAAAGCTTTCTTCCCAATCTGTTCTTCGGCAGCATACCCTTGACCGCAAAACGGATAAGATCTTCAGGCCTTTTTTCCAAAAGTTTCTGAGCGGTAATCGTCTTGAGACCCCCAATGTAACCACTGTGCCGATAATATTCTTTCTGTTGCCATTTTCTTCCGGTCATGACAACCTTATCCGCATTAACCACCACCACCCAGTCACCGGTATCCACATGAGGGGTGTAAAGAGGGTTGTGTTTTCCCCGCAGGCGGGCAGCTATGGTACTGGCAAGTCTCCCCAGAACCTTATCTTGAGCATCAACAACACACCATTTGCCCTTGTTGTCGGTATTTTTTGCACTATATGTATATTTTTTCACTATGATTTTCTCCTTTGGACATAGAAACTATTATGTGTAAATAAAAATTGTGCCTATGTCAAGAAAAAATTGTATTGGTAAATTGACACAAACAATTATTTCTAATATAAATTGAGTATCAGTCAATATGTAATGGAGATGTTTCCATGGAGCATTTGGAAATCGAAGTAAAATTTTATTTGTCGGATATGGACGCCACACGTGACCGGATTCTTGAGCTCGGTGCGGTATCCATGGGACGGGTTTTTGAAACAAATTTACGCTTTGACGATGCCGATAATCGTCTGATTGAAAAAAAATCTCTTCTGCGACTCCGCCGGGATACAAAAACAATCCTTACTTTTAAATCCGAGCCTCCTTTCAAAAACGATCAATTCAAGATATTAAATGAACTGGAAGTTGAAGTCAGCGATTTTACCACCATGAAACATATTCTGGAATCGTTGGGGTTCCGGGAAGAACAGGTGTACGAGAAATGGCGTGAAACTTTTAGGTTAAACAGTACCAACCTCTGCCTGGATACGATGCCCTATGGCGACTTTCTCGAAATCGAGGGTCAAAAGGAAGCTATTAAGGAACTGGCATATCGAATCGGCCTTAAGTGGCAAAAAAGGATTCTTTTTAATTACCTCGCAATATTTGACGTCATCAAGCAAAAATTAAACCTGCCGTTTTATGATGTCACATTCAGCAATTTTATAAATATCAGGTTCGATATTTCGGAATATCTTGATCTTATTGAGGTTAATCATCATTGATGGCGTCGTAAAAAGTCCCATCTACTGCGTTGTAGTATTTTTTCAGAAACTCGGCATACTACATGTATGGCCTCATTCCTGAAAAAATACTACGCCTTGTATATGAACCTTTTTACTTAGCCGTCTATAGTTGAATTCGTGACTTCTTACGAAACCGTCTAAATCGGACTTTTTACGAGTTAATCGTTATTAGTTCATAAAAAAATATTGCCCGTGTACATCTGCGAAAATCTGCGTCCAATTTAACTCAAATAAAACCATGATTTCTGTTTTGACATTAAACCTGCGTTTTGGGTTGGCAGACGACGGACCCAATAACTGGCAATACCGCAAAAAGGTCTTTCCTCACCTTTTTGAAAAATATCGCCCAGATTTTATCGGTTTTCAGGAAGCCAATGATTTCCAGACAGATTTTCTGAATGGGATACTGACGGAATACGACTTTATCGGCAAGCGCAGCCCTTCACCGTCCTTCTGGCAAGATATTATTATTTTTTATAAAAAAACCTGGACCTGCGTCTATCGAGAACATTTCTTTTTGAGTCCAACACCCACCATACCGAGCCGTTTTCGGGAAAGCCTCTGGCCGAGACAATGTACCCTGGGTATGTTCAAAAACGGCAACAACATGATCATATGTGTTAATACTCATCTTGACTTTGATCCCTTGGTCCAAATCAAGAGCGCCAAACTGATTATGGAGAGGTTACAGCGTTTCCCGAGGGACGTACCCGTAATTATCGTTGGTGATTTTAACACCACTCCTTTCAGTGCCTGCTACAACATCTTCACCGGCCATGGGCAGAAATTGGAGGAAAAGGAATGTTATTTTAAGAACGCGTTTAAAAAACCCTATCCAGGGACCCACCATGGATTTACAGGGAGTTTAAACGGAGATTATATTGACTGGATTCTTTATCGCGGAAATATTTTCAAACAAGATTGCAGGGTCATCAGGAATACAATTGACGGTCTTTATCCCTCAGATCATTTTCCGCTCTATGCCACATTCAAGTTAATTGGCTAACTATTCGTATATTGCTTGATATTTTATCATGTTGTATTAATGTAAATATATGATTATAAAAAATTGAATCGCCCTTTTACGGATAACTATTTTCTGCTTTCCGAATTCATATATGCGGCCACCAAACTGACGGTATATCAACGCGGGTCGGATCGGGCGTTGCGGTCTGCATATATAACCGGTTCAAGGCGGACCAGCGAAGGGAATGATTTATAGTAATCCTGTATTCATGAGAAGGAGAAATAACCAATGGCCAGTATTCTTATCATAGATGATGACGCCCAAATATTAAAAATGCTCCGTCAGATTTTAGAGCGGGAGAGTTACGATGTAACGGGGGCATCTAACGGCAAGCAGGGGTTAAGACTCTATCGGGAAAACCCCACCGACCTGGTCATCACGGATATAATCATGCCTGAAAAGGAAGGTATTGAAATAATCATTGAACTTAAGCGAGACTATCCTGATGTGAAAATAATTGCAATTTCCGGAGGCGGCAGAATCAACCCCGAGGATTATTTAGATATTGCCAAAAAGTTAGGGGCACATCGAATATTCGCCAAACCTGTGGAACGGAAAGAGCTTTTAAATGCGGTTCGAGAGCTTTTAGGATAACTATAACAATAATCTTTTTTGGGTTCTGTGAAAAAATTTGTCATTAACCTGTCACATCCGCTGACTATGAATTTTTGTTGAGCATACCAAATGCATTTCACCTGTTCCACAACTGGCATCCAGCACGATATAGTTTAGGGATAATTAAGCCGTTTTACCAGATATGAATTGCCATTTTCTGTAAGCTCCATGGAAATATCGCCGCTGTTTTCCCGCCATGTTCCTTCTTGCATAAGGTAGCGGGTGAAATATTTCCCCTGAATTCTAATGGTTCCTGTATCGGCCTGTAAAGAAAAAGCAATCAACTCAATCCGGATATTTGGGCAGCATATCCCGAAAAGGAATGTTGTTTTCAGTGGCATCCGGAGCAAAAAAAGAAACAAATTTATCAAGATCTTTACTGGCATATGTCTGGCAATAACTGTTCAAAAAGGATTCCAACCGGCCTTTCCGGTCTTTCTGAGAAAGTATTTCTTCCCCGGAGGCCAAAGTCTTTTTATCTTCTTTTTGTTCAACAGATGGCATATTCTCCTCAACAGCGCCGGGACTTTCTGTTTTAACCTCTTGAGTTATTGACGTATCTGTTTCATGGGTAACGACCGGCGTTTCTATAACCGGTTTCTTTGCTAAAGATTCTTTTTCTACCTTTAGTTCCGAAATCTGTTTTTCCCGCTTTCCCACGTCCCCCTGTTTTTCCGGAGAAGAAGGGGTCTCACGTAGAGCTGGAGCAGGAGTTTTTGCTTTCAGTTCTTTTTTAACTTCAGCCTTAGACGCTTTTTTATGTTTATCAGGCCTGCTTGTTTTATTAGAAACAATAATTGCCTTGTCTTTGTATTTCTTTAAACCGTTAAGCGCCCTCTGTGCGTCGGCTCTGTCTTTGAAAGAACCCATCCTTATTTTGTACCACGTGATTTCTCCAGAGGACATTTCTGTGATATAATATGCTGGATATCCATCATTTTTCAGGTTTGTTATTGCTTTGTCTGCAAAGTTTTTGTTCTTAAGGGATTCGAGCTGAATGGACCACTCTCCGCCTGAGTCGGGCTTTTTATTTAAAATAATTGTGTTGCCTTTTGGAGGTGATTTTATTTTTAGGGTCTCGTCTTTTTCCTTTTCTATGAACGTGTAGGTCCCGGTCACCGTTGGGCTGGGGCGCTGGCCGGACTTGTAAGCCCTTGCTTTAATTGTTGTTGTTTCTGTAACAAGAATTGGGGATGAAAAAATCGGGGAGGTGTCCGTGGGCTCGGAGGTGTCCGTGGTATAGTGAATCGTTGTTTCTCCGGTTGAAGCGCTGATTCCAACCGAAATAGGATCCGTGAAAACATCCGGCGCAGGAGGTGAAAATACCGGTGCGGCCAGAGCCGGAGCATAAGTAACTCCTATGGAGTCACTGGCCAGTGTTCCGTTCTGATCCTCTGCAACAATGGTAATCGTATTCACACCTGCAGTTAAGGATACTTTGAACCTCCAATCTTTTAGAGTTCCCGTATTTTCAGCTCCTGTGTTACATGTCACACGTTTTAGTCCAATACCATTTACACCCTTAGCCCGCCCGGAAACAATGATCCAGGATTCAGATGTGGTGGACTCCGCCACCGTTGCAGGCCGCTGAATTTTTACAACCGGCTTCGTACTATCCTGGACTGTGTATGCGTAAGCACCGCTTTCGCTCCCGTACCCATGAACATCACGCGCCGTAACTTTGTAGTAAACCGTTCCGGTTTTCTGTGCCGGAATTGTCCCTGTATAATCAAGACCCGTGGAAGACATGGGAATCAAATTCCACGAATTTCCTGCAGTTATTGAATAGCGCAAAAAAGCGGACTGAATGCCCGATATGTCCGTAATATCCGCACGTACCGTAACCGGATCATTTGAAAATGGTTTTGCTTCCGACAGGTAAGGTTCTTTAATCACAGGCCTGTCATACACAAACAGGGTAACCCCGTTAACAAGGTCAGATGAATTGCCTGTCTTATCAAAGGCATAAAAATCCACGGAATGTAATCCTTCACCCGCTTTGGATGACTCCCATAAATTTCCAAACACCCCGTCCCCGTTTTTATTGTCTGAGTGTTCGCCATCATCATACAGCTGAAGCGTTTCTGACGTATTACCATCCGGAAGCCGAATCCTGGCCGTCACTTTTTTAGTGTCAATACCTGAATCTTCATCATAAACACCAACAGATAATTTGAATTTAGTCCCTTTTAAACCCATTCCTTCATCAACACAGGGCTGTATGAATACCGGCGGTATGGAATCGGCTATCCGCGTAACGGACATGGTATAAGACGCCTTGTTTTTTATCCGGTTTTGAGCCTGGACTAAAATTTGGTTCCGGCCCTCGACCAGAGAAACCGTTCGAGTAAAAAAATCCTGGGACGAAAGGGACAATGAGGAGGGCGCGCCATCGTTGAGCGAAATAGTAGCTGACCGGATACCATGAGGATCTGAAATCTTTCCGGCGACTTTTATGGAATCGGATATATAGGAACTACCGTTTTGAGGAGTAGAAATCTGAATTTTCGGACTCTTGAAATTGAAATTGTTAAACACGTATATTTGTCCGCCGGCTGCCAGCATAGAGCCGTCAGGCCTCCAACGAACATGGTGCACCGGACCTTTATTATAATATTCGATTGCATAAGTATCCGTATTGCATACAATCAAGCCATTATCGTGGCCCACAGCCAACCGGGAAGAATCCCTGTTGTAATCCAGGGAATTGACACTACCCAGTCCGGGAAGATCAAAACCGCTTTTGCTCCAGTTTGAAGTGTCAAACGTATAAATCATACCGCTATCGCCCATAACGGATCCCACTGAAAGATATTTTCCATCGTGGCTCCATGCAAGGCAGTTAAGTTTTCCCGAAGAAATGGACCCTACTTTCACAGTTCTTGTGGGAGAAGTGTTTCCCGTATCCCATATCCTCAATTCTCCATTCTTATCCACCGCAGCAAATTGAGACTCGTTAACCGGATTAAACCTAAGTTCCTGGATTTCGGCACTATGATTGTAGGTCATTTTGAGTTTGCCTGACGTGGACCATTTTTGTATAACGTTGGGGTCCCGGATTGTATAAATGTGGTTATCCTGCCAGGCCAAAGATTTATCCGATGATTCTGCCTCGCTATCCAAAGGAATATCCCATACCGTATCCACGCTTCCTCCGGGAATTGCTAATATAGCAAGTTTATCTTTGCCTTTAAAAACGCCGGCTGCCAGTTTTTTGCCGTCCGATGAAAAGCAAAACGACTGATATCTGCCTGAACGTCTTTTTTTCGACCAAACCTTTGCCCAATCCGATATGCGGTATATGGACAATCCCGAACCGTTTTCATGCCTGACCGCAAAATATCCATTTGAGGACCATTCGCACCATTCGGTAGCTTTCCCCAACTTTTTCCACGGTAGAAAACGAGTTCCGTCATACCCTCCGGTTACGAAACTTCCGGATCCCGAAGCACCCGTGGGAATATGGGTTACCGTAACACTGACCTCTTTTGATTCTAATGATCCTACGGTAAATACACCTCTGGCCTCACCCCTATCATTTGTTTTAAGATCAGGTCCTTTTGTCCAGGCACATTCGTTAGACGGTTTTAAACGCCACTTAACGGTTTGGTGGGATGCAGGCTTGTTATCAGTAAAATTTTTTACATAAGACGTTACCTTAAAAGAATTATTGCCGGCCCGGTGAAATTCAAATGTTATACCCACAGCCGGTGACGTGCAGGTTATGGGAATTGAATCAGAAAGACCGTAAGAAGAACGAGCGGTAATAACAGCATTGCCGCCGGAATTAGGAGTAAAGGTAATCTTTGCCTGCCCATTGGCATCGGTAACCGCTTCGCCGTTTGACGGTGTAAAAAATCCCGGAAAGCCGGTACGAAATAGAATTTTTTTGCCGGGTAACGGTCTTTCTTTATTATCTTTTAAGGATGCTGAAATGGTAGCATGGTTGTTCTGTCCAATAGCAATGGTTTTGGGTTCAGCCTCTACAACAAAATGAATGGTAGACGGTCTATTTACCATAAAGGAACCGTTCAGGGCCTCCTGCCATTTTCCTTTTGCATCTGCCGCCTTAACTTCATAATAGTGTGCCCCGACATTCAAGTCCGTAAGGCTGTAGTAGGAAAAAATCTTTGCCGCCGGTCGTTCCGCCGACGGCACTGCGAATTTATGCAGTTCTGTACCGTCAATGAAAAGACTTACCGAGGTATACCGGTTGTTATCAACTTCTGAAAATACCGCCACGAAATTGTATCTGTCATCAGGCATGACGGATGATGAAATTACCTGGCTTATGGCCTGCGTTTTTAGAGAATCTTTTGAAAAACTAAAGTCCTTTATTATGATATCCGGTGCGTCTTGGGTTATGGCGATAACTTCGCTAATGTTTTGATTGCTTTTAGGATTATGCACATTGATGTTATAAATACCCGGCTGAGTGCGCCATAAGGAATATACCCCGTTAATATCGGTCGTCACCGTAAGATGTCCATCCATGGTCGTTACAACAGCATCGGAAATCGGAGTTCCGTCCGTCCCTTTTACCATGCCATACAGTGTTTTTGTGCCCGGGAAGAATTTTTGGACAATTCTGGATTTATCGAATAATGTTAGATCCCGAACGCCCGGGTTGGCAATATCATCCATCCCGCCCAGAGGAATCAACCCATCTTGACTTTCCTGAAAACAGTGCACCTGATTTTTGCACATAATTGAAGCATTATTTTTGCTGCATTCAGACGATTGAACGCAGTTCGGTGCGTCTGGGTCAGGATATCCGCAAAAACCAAGGGCGTGACCGATCTCATGTGCAGCTATTCTGACCACATCTCTTTGGGCCCGTCTGAAATCAATTTTGTCTTTATCCAATACAAAGAACCAGGGCTCTGTTTTGTCCTGCTCGCTCCCTGTTATATGAAAAAAGATCCTCGCTCTGTGATCGTTATCAGCATCAGCAGGGTCGCCTAATTCAGGATACTGACAATTTGTATTGCAATTTTCAAATATG